>JAZRJC010000044.1:0-1791 GCA_045645605.1 Eubacteriales bacterium
CTACGTTTGCTTCCTTTCCGAAAGGCTGTTTTTGGAATATTCACAAAAGTATAACGGTGCAATTTTTGCCGATATTTCCGACTATCTTAGCGAAGGAAAAGATTATTCTCTTGCCGGAAACAAGGGTGTTTATCTAGGTTCGCTTGATTTTTATTCCTTACCGGGAATATGCGAATTGCCTAGCGACACCGTAGTTTGTCTCAGGGCGCTAAGCGAGGTTTCGGGAGCACTTGATAAGCAAGGCAGCAAAGAAGCCTTTCATAACGGAGAAATGTTAATAACCAACATTTTAGCCTTTGAGAAGTAAATTCAGGACATTTTCCCCTTTTACTATTGACAAATATGACACTTTTTGCTAAAATATTTGTATGTTTATTATTTAAATCGCAAAATATTTAAAATAACTGTGTCAAAAGCCGTCGATTGGTGAAAGACGGAGACAGGAAAAATTCATTTTGTTTTTTGTCCCTGCGTTCATCTTTTTTGAACGCAGGGTTTTACATTTAAAGGAGTAATTTATGCCTATTACGGATTTTCTTGAAAGAAACGCTAAAATATATCCAAATGACGTTGCGCTTGTGGAGATCAATCCCGAGCGTCAGCCGGATAAAAATCTGACCTGGCGTGAATATAGCCTTATTGAAACGGCTGCGGAAAGCGACAAGTATCGCCGCGAGATTACCTGGCGCGACTTTGACGTTAAGGCAAACAGATTTGCCAATCTCCTCTTCACAAGAGGCGTTAAAAAAGGAGATAAAATCGCAATTCTCCTTATGAACTGCCTTGAATGGTTGCCGATTTACTTCGGTATTCTCAAAACCGGCGCTATTGTCGTGCCCATGAATTACAGATATTCTTCTGAGGAAATTAAATATTGCCTTGAGCTTGCAGACGTAAGAATGCTTGTTTTCGGAGCTGAATTTATTGATCGAATTAACTCTCTGGAAGGAAAAATGCCTCTTGTAGACAACCTTTTCTTCGTTGGAAAAAAAGAGGAAACTCCAAGCTATGCCGACAATTATGCTGAAATGGTTTACTATTGCTCGTCTACCGTACCACCTGTCGAAATCTGTGACGAGGACGACGGAGCAATATACTTCTCTTCGGGTACAACCGGATTTCCCAAGGCAATTTTACATAGACACAGAGCATTAGTTCATTCCTGCTACACCGAGCAAAAGCATCACGCTCAGACCAAGGACGACGTTTTCCTTTGCATTCCTCCCCTTTACCACACGGGCGCAAAGATGCATTGGTTTGGTTCTCTTATCAGCGGAGGCAAGGCGGTTCTTCTTCGCGGAGTAAATCCCGAGTGGGTTTTGCAGACGGTTTCCGACGAGAGAGCAACTATAGTCTGGCTTCTCGTTCCGTGGGCACAGGATATTCTCGATGCCATTGACAGGGGTGAGGTTGAGCTTTCAGAATACAGACTCGACCAATGGAGACTTATGCACGTCGGTGCTCAGCCCGTTCCTCCCTCTCTTATCAAGAGGTGGAAAACTCGATTTGAAAATCACGAATACGACACTAACTACGGTCTTTCCGAGTCCATCGGTCCGGGATGCGTGCATCTCGGTACTGAAAACATACACAAGGTCGGTGCTATAGGTAAGGCAGGATACGGTTGGCAAACCGCCATAATCGGTGAGGATGGAAATCCCGTCGAAAAAGGCAGTGTTGGTGAGCTTGCTGTCAAGGGCGATGGCGTTATGAAATGCTATTACAAAAATCCCGAGGCGACTGCGGAAATTCTTTCCGACGGCTGGCTTCTCACGGGAGATATGGCAAAAG
>JAZRJC010000045.1:0-11603 GCA_045645605.1 Eubacteriales bacterium
TAAACGCTTCCATGCTCATTAGCATTTTTGCTTTTATGTAAAAGTCTTCAAGATCCTTTGCGGAGATGACGAGAATATAGTCGCCCTTTCGAGGAACGGTGTTTTTTGCCGAAATTTTTGCATAGTCTGCCAAAGCCAACGAAATAGAGCCGTCGGCAGACTCGACCTCGCTTATTTCTACGCTTTTTGACAAGGCAAGGAGAGGAGCGCCCTTGCCGAGCTCGGAATACACCTCTTTCGTATAAAGGCGTGACGCACCGATCCCTGTAAGATAGTCGGAGGCAAGAGAAAAAAGGCGGCGAAGGCTTACAGGGCCTCTTTCATTCGGATAAACCGCCCCGTATTTTTCAGCTGCGTCACGAAAGCTTTCTATAATATCACGGTTGTCTGTTACAAGGTCCGAGATCGAGATATCTCTCTCGGCATCGGTGTATATCATGTCGAAAAATAATATTTCGTCACCCGTTGGTGCGCGAAGCATTTTTTTATGATAATAATGGCTTATATCAATAAGTAACGAGATCGGCATATTCAAGCCGAGCTCTTCTTTTATATCTGAGAGCTTGTCCGAGAGAAAGGGAGAAAAATTATATAAGATGCCGTATGTCGGCGGGTATTTCTTGCCGTTTGAAAGAAACATACCTGATCCTCCATAAAATAAAGCTTAAACTATTTTGCCCACAGCTGTTCCGTTTATGATTTTTTCAATCAAAACATTTCTTATCTCGCCGTCAAGTGGTGCTTGGCTTTCTGCCGTGACCTCAATAAATGAAGGTGTATGACCTGACGCCATTCCTTTTTTATGGGTCTCGAAAAGCACGGATACCGTTTTACCGACGTATCCGGAAAGAATTTCGTTTTTGATTTCTGACTGGAGTGCCGAAAGTCTTGCGGAGCGGGAGTGCTTTGTAGGACCGTCCACCTGGTCCTTCATGTCGTATGCAAGAGTGCCTTTTCTTTTTGAATAGGCAAAAACGTGAATTTCAAGAAATCTTGCTTTTTTGACAAAATCGAGAGTTTCAAGAAAATCAGCCTCGCTCTCACCGGGGAAGCCTACGATTATATCGGTTGTAAGCTGTACCCCGGGAAGCTTTTTGCGAAGATATTCTATATTTTTAAGGGCTGTTTCTCTGTTATATTTTCTTTTCATCAAGGCTAAGACCTTGTTGCTTCCGCTTTGCATTGACAGGTGAAAATGAGGAGTAAGATTTTTCAGATCCGAAATTTTATCAGTAAAGGTCTCCTTCATAAGCGAAGGATCGAGCGATCCTAAACGGATTCTGCCGACACCCGCAACCTCATCAACTCGTGCCAAAAGCTTACTCAAGGGATACCTTCCGATATCAACGCCGTACGATGCGGTTTCAATACCTGTCAGTACGATTTCGCGGCAACCGTTCTGCGTAAGAAGACGAACCTCATCAATAACTTCCTCGGGTGCCTTTGAGCGAACGGGGCCTCGTGCCGCGGGGATAGCGCAGTATGCACACTTGTTCTCACAGCCGTCCTCAATCTTAACGTAAGCTCTCGTTCTGTTGAATTTAGTTATCGACATTGGCTCAAACGGGGCGCTGGCAAGAGACGGGATGCTTTCGATAGGTGGGCTTGCCTTCCGCCCCATCTCGATAAGCTCGCAAAGAACGGTGGCGGCATCAAGCTTTTTTGCGTTTCCTATTATTGCGTCAACTCCCGGGATATCGGAAATTGATTTTTTGTTGCTCTCCGCCATACAGCCCGTAACGACGATATATGCGTTTGGATTTACAGATATGGCACGGCGAATGAACTGTCTTGCCTTTCTGTCGCTCTCGCCGGTAACCGTGCATGTGTTAATTATGTAAGCGTCACAAGGCTCGGAGGCGTCCTTCAGGATAAAACCTCGTTTCTCAAGTGCTTCACCGATAGCCTCGCTTTCATATTGATTGACCTTGCAGCCGAGAGTTAATATTCCAACGGTTTTGTTTTTCAAAATTGAGTTCAATTAGTAAATCTCCTTAAAAAACATCTTTTCATTTTAAATTGTACCACCTAATTTTGATATTGTAAATATATTTTCAAAAAAGTTCACTGAATTTTTTCATTATCTCTTGAAAAAATTCACGAAAGGATGTATAATTAAAAAAGAATAATAAAAAAGTATTTTGTCGATAGAGGCAGAATACGATGGAGGATTAAATATGAGCACACTTCACGTTGTTGACCATCCCCTGATTACTCACAAACTTTCGATTATGCGTAACAAAAAGACTGGCTCAAAGGATTTCCGCGAGCTTCTTGACGAGATTGCTATGCTTATGGGTTATGAGGTGACCCGTGACCTTCCACTGGAGAACGTTACGATTGAAACACCTATCACTAAAATGACGGCAAAAATGATTTCAGGCAAAAAGCTTGCGATAGTTCCGATTCTTCGTGCAGGTCTTGGAATGGTGGACGGACTTCTTCGTCTTGTTCCCGTGGCAAAGGTTGGACATATCGGTCTTTACCGCGATCCTGACACTCATATGCCTGTTGAATATTACTGCAAGCTTCCTTTTGATATTGAGGACAGAATCGTTATTCTCGTTGACCCTATGCTTGCAACGGGAGGCTCATCCTCTGATGCGCTTACGATGCTCAAGAATAAGGGCTGCCAGAACATTCGTCTGATGTGCCTTGTTGCAGCCCCCGAGGGAGTTTCAAAGGTTCAGGAGGATCACCCCGACGTTGATATTTACTGCGCAGGTCTTGACGAGCGTCTTAATGAGCACGCATATATCGTTCCCGGTCTTGGTGACGCAGGCGACAGAATTTTCGGTACAAAATAAATTATTTAAGGGGCCGTTATTTATTCGTAACGGCTCCTTTTTGGAGTATAATGAAATCATTTGAGATAAAGAAAAACGATGCGGGACAGAGACTTGACAAGTTTTTGCAAAAGGCAGTCAAGGGCTTGCCTATGTCTCTTATGTATAAATATATAAGAACCAAGAAAATAAAGGTAAACCGAAAAAGAGCAGAGCAAAGCTATATGCTTTGCGAGGGAGACGTTGTTGACCTTTTTATCCGTGACGAGTTTTTTGACTCTCCCGAGCGCGATATCGGTGCTATCGGAAGAATAGAGCCTAAAATCGAGGTTGTTTATGAGGATGAGAATATAATTCTCGTTAACAAGCGGCCGGGAGTCGTCGTTCACGAGGACGATGAGGCACGCGACAACACCTTAATTATGCACATAAAGGCGTATCTTTATAGAAAAGGGGAGTATAACCCCTCTGACGAGGCGTCCTTTGCTCCCGCCCTCTGCAACCGAATCGACAGAAATACGGGCGGAATCGTAATTGCGGCAAAAAATGCGGCCGCTTTGCGAATAATGAACGAAAAAATCAAGAATAATGAAATAAGTAAGTTTTATCTTTGCGCCGTTCACGGAAGAATGCCGAAGGGGGCGGACACCCTTTACGGCTGGCTCATAAAGGACAGCAAAACGAATATGGTGACCGTTTACGATAAAAAGCATAACGGTGCAAAGGAGATTATTACTAAATACCGAGTGCTTGCTGTTAAGGGGGATATCTCGCTGCTTGAGGTTGAGCTTGTAACGGGACGCACTCATCAGATAAGAGCACACATGGCTCATATCGGGCATCCTCTGCTCGGCGACGGAAAGTACGGTGTCAACCGATCCGACCGCCAAAAGGGTTATAAATATCAGGCTCTTTATGCGGCAAGACTTGTTTTTAATTTTGATGCGACACAAAACGAGCTTTCATATCTTCGCTCAAGGTCGGTTGAAATAGACAGGGGAAATATTTGGTTTTTGAAAGAGTTTTTATGAAGGAAGCATTAAGCCTTAATTTCGGAGCTAAATCAAGATGGCAGACTGTTTTACTCGATTTGATTTGCGGCACTCTTGCAGGGCTGCCCGTCTCAATACCGAGCATCGGCATTTTTGCCTGGATTTCGATAATCCCTTTTGCGCTTTGCACCCTGAAGCTTATATACCGCGAAGAAAAAATAAAGCTTCGTGAGCTTTATGCAAACGGATTTTTGCTCTTTTTAGGATATATGCTTGTTAATTTCCGATGGCTCTTGAGTATGTATCCCTTGCAGGTGACAGGCTTTTCAAGGCCAACCGCACTGTTTACTGTTATTTTGGCCTGGATCGGAATATCAACCCTCGAGGCACTTGGGGTGGGTGCTATTATTCCGCTTCTTTACTTTCTTTCAAAGGACGGGCAGGGCACCCCGAGGCTTGTTTGCGCGCCGCTTGCAGGAATGCTTTGGGCTTTGTTTGAATGGCTTCAGGGTTTCTTTTGGTTTGGACTTCCTTGGGCAAGGCTCTCGATTTCGCAAACGGGATTCTTGCCGATGCTTCAGTCAGCGTCCCTTTTTGGCAGTTGCTTTGTAACCTTTTTGCTCGTTTGCGTAAATTTTCTTTTCGCTTTTGCGATTCTTACATCCGTGAGAAGGATAGTCCCGATTTCTGTGGCTCTGGTTTTGCTTACCGCAAACCTTTCATTCGGTCTTATATCAATTTATTTTGATAAGGGTGCTGAGAGGGAGCGCGTGTTTGTAGGCGTAATTCAGGGCAATATTTCAACGGTTGACAAGTGGCGGGAGGAAATGCTCTACGATTCGCTTCGGATATATACCGATCTTAGCAGAAAAGCCGAGGACGATGGGGCGGATATTATAATTTTTCCCGAAACCGTGATACCCTATAAGGTTGAAGAATACGAGTGGCTTGAGTCTCTTGTAGCGGACATACCCCAAAGAGAAGGCACGCTTCTTTTTGCGGGCTGCTTTGGCGGCGATGGTGAGGACGTATCGAACGTTATAAGAGCATATTGCGGCGGTGAGGGCGGAGTGAACGTATATAGCAAGCAAAGGCCCGTACCCTTTGGGGAATATGTGCCGATGAGGTCTTTTATCACGTCGCTTTTCCCATTCGTTGATGATATAAATATCCTTGACCGCTCGGTTATGCCCGGACTCCACTCAAGCACGTATCACTGCGATGGTGAGGATGTCACCGCTGGCTTTTTGATCTGCTTTGATTCGATTTACGATTATCTTGCAAGAGAAAGTGTGAAAAATGGGGCGGATATCCTCTTTGTCTCGACAAACGACTCTTGGTTTGGGGATTCCTGTGGAGTCAGAATGCACGCCGCACAGGCGGTTTTGCGTGCCGTTGAAAACAGACGGAGCGTTGTGAGGGCGGCAAATACAGGAATATCACTTTACGTTACTCCGAGAGGAGAGATTGCCTATGAAATTCCACCGCTTGAGGAAGGATGTTTTGTTTGCGAGGCAGAGGTGAATACACAAAGATCGCTATACACTATTATCGGAAACCTGTTTATCTATTTGTCGGGTGTCGTTATCCTTGCCCTGTCGGTTATTGCAATAAAAAGAAAAATATTATATAATAGAGAAAATCTGCCTCAGTGAATGAGGCAGATTTTTTAGTTTAATAGAACTTTTTTATTTCTCGGACGTAAGAGGCGCGTGAGGGGTAGATGATAGCTTTGCGCGGCTGTTTTTGATTATGATAGCCTGCGACCCGATTTGACGGTAACTGTTCTCGAAAAGCTCAATATCAACAACCTCGGGAGTTGGCTTCATAGGATCGGCAACCGTAACCGTACCGGCTTCAAGATCATAACCGATAAGAAGCACACAGTGAAGAGGGTATATCCAATAAAAAGGCTCTCCGTTAATCGTCCAGGGCTGTTTTACGTATGTATCGGCATAGTCCATCGTTACCCAAACGATCGCCGGATGTCCGAGGGAGAGCTGATAATAAATTTCAGATATATCATAGCCCGTGTAATCGAAGGCACGCAGATAGCTTTCGACAGAGGCAAGATAATCGTTTGCCGTCCTTTGGATAACGGGCGCATAGCAGCCCCAGCTTTTTCCCTTGTCGCGTGGATTTCCGACGTTATATTCGTAAGGTGAAACTACCCCTGGCGTCCCCTTTGGCAAGAAATTATCCGAAAGATAGGTGTGCTCTACGTCAAAGCCGAGATAGTTTAAGAGATTTGAAAGCGAAGTCACCTCGCATCCCTCGGGTAGATCAGGATTTTGCTCTGTGATACTTACCTCGAGCGAGACCTTTTGCTTTAGATTTGAATATTTTTCGCCGATCGGGATTTTTCCTTTGAGGGATATCGTATTGATCTCTTTCTTTTCGTATTCGCCGACAAAATCCCAAAGGAGCTCAACGTCAACGAGGACTGTTTCGCCGTATCCGCATTTTACGCTTATGCTTTCTGTGAGGATATGCTCGCGGGAAAGGGTATTACGGTAGTAATTATATTTTGGCGACGTGAAGGATACTTCATTTCCGCCAAAGGTCAGCCTTCCCGTAAAGTCTTTTGATTTTAAGGCTTTATGCTCGATCGCTACGTCAAGAGTGAGCGTTGCGAAATTATTGCCCTCTCCTCTTGTGGCATTCCAGTAAATCACAACTCCGAGCGAGGTTCCCGTTGAGCTTTTCAGCACTCCGCTCTGTGTAAATGACGAGGGACGGAGATACGGATTTTCCGAAAGCCCGTAATCGTCCTCGGGGAGGGGTTCATATTGTGTGGGGTCAACACTCAAGTTATATATTTCTGTTGTTTCGTGGACGTTTGTCTCGGGCGGTGCTTCTGTGCTTTGTGTTTCGTCTTTTGTCATTTCAAGCATTGTTTCAGCACCCGTAAGCCTTGCTCCCTCATCACAGGAAGAGAAAAGTAAGGATAACAAAACACAGAAAATAAATACGTATAAAAGCTTTTTCATTGTTACCTCCATTCTTCCCGTATATAATAAATTATATACGATTTGTCGTTTTTTGTCAATCTATAAGTGGGATTTTTGAGCTTTATCTAACAGCCGATTTTGTAATACATAGCGATTTCCTCCAAAAACAAAAAAAGTGTGTCCCAATAAGAGACACACCGAAAAAGCGAAATCTCTTATTGTTGTCACACAAGCTTAACTCCATTTTGGGCATAAGCAAAAAGAGAAAACACCTTTTACTAAAGTTCAGTTTTCCCAAAACGGATATATTTACTTGTGTGACGGACACATTATAACACATTTTCAGAAAATTGTCAATAATTATATTTTCAGAAAAAATTCGGCAACATGAAAAATCCTTTGTTTTTCTGTATATAATTTCAATGAGGTGATTGCGTGCAAAGAGAATACGAAAAAAAGGGCATCTTGGAAAAGGCTGCTTTTGTTATTTACGTTATAGGTATTTTGCTTCTGGGCTATCTTTTTCTGAAATACGGCTTGTCTTTAATTTTTCCTTTCCTTATATCTTATATTATTGCCGCCCTAACCGTTCCGATAACGAGAAGGGTATCAAAGAGGACGGGGATGAAGCGGGGCTTTTGGGACGTTATTTTTCTCCTTATTATTATAACTCTGATAAGCACTCTGTTCGTATTGCTGATAAACAGAATAATTTTCGAGGGACAGCGGCTTCTATCCCACTTGAATCAAAACGCAGAGGAGATAATTTCAAAATTAAGGAACACACTTGACTTCTTCGGAAATATAACCGCAAAAATACCGATTATAGGAAGGCTTGTGAGGATGGAGGAATTTTCTAATTTATACGCAAGACTCGAGGGAATAATTTCAGAGGTGATCGGAAATATTGCGCTTGAGGTTGGAAAGGTTCTTCCTGCCTTCATCGGAAGCGTTGCAAAGGGATTTCCTTCATTTATATTTTTTCTGCTTGTAACAGTAATTTCTTCTTTTTACCTATGCCTTGATTTTGACGATATCAATAGCTTTATTCGCTCAATGCTGCCCGGGATGGTCAGAAAAAAGATACACGTTTATAAGAAAAAAGCCTCGGAGGTAACCTTCGGCTATGCTAAATCATACGTTATGATTTTAGTGCTGACCTTTGCCGAATTACTCGTTGGCTTTTTGCTTCTGGATATTGACTATGCGCTTATTTTGTCTTTTATAATTTCCGTCATTGATATTCTGCCCATTTTCGGAGTCGGAGCTGTGCTTATTCCTTGGGCGGTTGTGCTTTTTGTTGCGGGAAACTATAAGACGGGAGTCGGACTTCTGATTTTGTACGGATGCGTAACTATCGTTCGGCAGATTGCAGAGCCAAAGATAGTTGGCGGAAATATAGGGCTTCATCCTCTTGCTGCCCTTATATCTATGTATTCCGGCTTCAAGCTTTTTGGAATTATCGGTATGATTCTGGGGCCGATTATAGCTCTTGCGGTAAAAACAGTTCTCTCTGTTAAAGGAGAGAGCCGCAGTGAAGAGCAGATATAAAATGAAAAAGGACGGCATCCGCAAGTTGCCGTCCAGATTCATTTTAATTAGATTGTAGAAAGCTTCTTTGTGAACTGGCTCTTCTTACGAGCAGCAGCGTTCTTGTGGATAAGACCACGGCAAGCTGCCTTGTCAAGCTTCTTAACAGCTTCCTTGTAGGTAGCTTCTGCAAGAGCCTTATCGCCTGCTGCAATAGCAGCCTCATACTTCTTCATCTCTGTTTTAAGAGCTGTGCGAATAGACTTGTTGCGAAGAGTTTTCTTAGCAATTACTTTAACACGCTTTTTTGCTGACTTGATATTTGGCATATCAACGGCCTCCCTAAATATTTATTGTAAGTTGACTGTGCTTCACCTGAGAGGGTGTGAGGCACATACATACTATCCGAATACATATAATACCACAACTTCGAATAAAATGCAAGACTTTTTTTGAAATTTTTTGAAATTATTTTTGATTTTTGTAAAAAAGACTAAAAGGGAAGAGAAAAAGGGGCAGGATATGTAGAGTTGAAACAAAAAACAGGGGTGAATTTACAAAAAAAATACTTTTTATTAACATAAAGTTTACATTTTCCGAACGAATTGTTATAATGCCCTAATCACAGGCGAAAAGTTTGTATATATTTGTGTAATGAGTTTGTGCAATATTGCTTGACAGGGTTGACAAAGTGTGATATAATCTTATACTGCACTATAATGCTTTAGTATGCGAATTTTTAGGTTTTTTCGCGTTTTCATCAAGTATTATATATATCGGCAAGTCGGATTTTTTTGAAACTGAGGCATTAAAATTCGGTCGTCCGTGATGCAATAACAAAATTCAAGGAGTGTTTTTTATGTTCGTTAAAGAGCAAAGACTCGGTAAAAATGTCAGGATGAGCTTTTCTAAGGCACGCACAACGGTTGAGCTGCCTAATTTGCTCGAAATCCAGACAAAATCTTATGAATGGTTCCTGCGCGAAGGACTTAGTGAGGTTTTGAGAGACGTTTCTCCGATCACAGACTATTCCGGCAATCTGCAGATTGATTTTCTTTCCTACACGATTGACCCCACCCCCAAGTACCCTGTTGAAGAGTGCAAGGAGCGTGACGTTAACTATGCGGCACCGCTTCGCGTTAACGTGCGTCTGACCAATAAGCAGACGGGCGAGGTTAAGCAGACAGACATATATATGGGCGATTTTCCGCTTCTCACGGATAACGGTACCTTCGTTATCAACGGTGCTGAGCGTGTTATCGTTTCGCAGATCGTTCGTTCGCCCGGTATGTATTTTGCATCGGACATAGACAAGTCGGGTAAGAAAACCTACACGGCTCAGATTATTCCGTATCGCGGCGCTTGGCTTGAATACGAATCGGATATTAACGGCGTAATTTACGTTCGAATAGATAAAAACCGTAAGCTCCCCATCACTATGTTTATTCGTGCTCTCGGTGTTGAAACACGCGAGGACATCTATGCTATGTTCGGTGAAGAGGATAAGCTTACAGTTACTTTTGAAAAGGATGAATGTGACGACCTTGCGGCTCACAATCATTCGACTCCCGGCGTTGAAGCACTCAAGGAAATTTATAAGAAGCTCCGTCCCGGAGAGCCTCCGCTCGTTGAGAGCGCACAGCTCCTTATAAACAACTTCTTCTTCGACCCCAAGAGATACGATATCGCTCCCGTTGGACGCTATAAGTTCGACAAGAAGATGTCTATCGCTGACAGAATTAGCGGTCATAAGCTTGCAGATGACGTTGTAAGTCCGCTGACAGGTGAGCTCCTTTACGAGGCAGGAACAGTTCTTGACTCGGATATGGCTCGCAATATGGAAAATAATGCGGTAAATGCGTGCCGCATTCAGCTTGACGACGGCAGTGTCGTTAAGGTTTTCGGTAACAACACTATTGAACCTCAGTATATTCTCGGCTTTGATCTGAAGGATTGCGGCATCAAGGAAAAGGTAAGAATCCCCGTATTGCAGGAAATCATGGAGGAATGCGGCGGAGACGTTGACGCAATTAAGGAGGCCTGCCGTCAGAGAGTGGCAGAGCTTTGCCCCAAGCACATCACAGTTGACGATATTTTTGCTACAATTAACTATATGCTCAACCGTTCACACGATTTGGGCAAGGATGACGATATCGACCACCTTGGCAACCGTCGTATCCGTTCTGTTGGCGAACAGCTCCAGAATCAGATGCGTATTGGCTTTACAAGAATGGACAAGATCATCAAGGAGAGAATGACAACGCAGGATAATGAGAAGCTCACACCTCAGGCGCTTATCAATATCCGCCCCGTTACAACCGCTATCCGCGAGTTCTTCGGCTCGTCACAGCTCTCTCAGTTCATGGACCAGACAAACCCCTTGGCAGAGCTTACTCACAAGCGCCGTTTGTCAGCCCTCGGTCCCGGCGGTCTTTCGCGTGACCGTGCTTCCTTTGACGTTCGTGACGTTCACTATACTCATTACGGAAGAATGTGTCCTATCGAGACCCCCGAAGGACCCAACATCGGTCTTATTTCATACCTCGCAACGTACGCTCGTATAAGCGATTACGGCTTTATCGAGGCTCCTTACAGAGTGGTTCGCCACGAAACGAATGCGGACGGCGAGATCGAAAGCTACGTAACAGACGAGGTAATTTATATGACCTCTGACATTGAGGACAGATACGTTATCGCACAGGCAAACGAGCCTCTTGACGAGAACGGAAAGTTCCTCAATAAGAAGGTTACCGCTCGCGACAAGGCAGACTTTATCGAAATCGAGCCTTCAAAGGTTGATTTGATTGATATTTCTCCGAAGATGGTCGTTTCTGTTGCAACAGCGATGATCCCCTTCCTTGAAAATGACGATAATACCCGTGCGCTCATGGGTTCAAACATGCAGAAGCAGGCTGTTCCGCTTATGGTTACAGATTCTCCTATCGTTGGTACGGGTATGGAGTACCAGGCTGCTTGCGACTCGGGTGTAGTAGTTCTTGCAAAGCGTGCAGGTGTAGTTGAGAAGGTTGAGGCAGACAGAATCGTTATTCGCTGCGCAGACGGTACGAAGGATAGCTATGAGCTTATTAAGTTCAAGAGAACTAACCAGGGTACTTGTATCAACCAAAGACCTATCGTTGCAGTTGGCGAGGAGGTAAAGGAAAAGGACGTAATTGCCGACGGACCTGCAACAAGCAACGGTGAAATTTCGCTCGGTAAGAATGCCCTTATCGGCTTTATGACTTGGGAAGGCTATAACTACGAGGACGCTGTTCTTCTTAACGAAAGACTCGTTCGCGATGACGTTTATACCTCTCTCCATATTGAAGAATATTCTCACGAGG
>JAZRJC010000046.1:0-7261 GCA_045645605.1 Eubacteriales bacterium
GCAATTTTTCTGTAATATTCACACAAGCCGCGCTGCGTTGCTTTGTTGTAATACGGAGTAACCACAAGCAGCCCGTCAACACCGATGGCGGACGCCTCCTTTGTCAAAGCACAGGCCTTATCTATATTGTTGTTACCCGTTCCCGCAATCACGGGAACTCGGTTGCCAACACACTCAACGACAAATCTTATAAGAGAGATCTGTTCTTCAAATGATAGAGCCGAGGCCTCTCCCGTTGTCCCCGCAACCACCAGGGCGTCAATTTTATTTGAGATTTGGTATTCTATCAAATCCTTCATAGCGGAATAGTCTGTTTCTCCATCCTTAAAAGGTGTTATAAGGGCGGTTGCCGCACCATTAAAAATTGTTGATTTATATTTGCTCATAATATCACCTATTCAGTAAAATTATCTTTTTTACTGATATTATATGTTGCAAATAAAAAAATGTAAACTTAAAAATCGAAAGGTCAAAAAATGCCCGATATCATTGTAAATCAAAAACAACCCACAAACCTCAAAACCTCGGATTTCTGGTATGATCTGCCCGAGGAACGAATCGCACAGCATCCTCTTGAGCCGAGAGATTCATCAAGGCTTATGGTTCTTGACAGAAAAAGCGGCTCGGTTGAACATAAAATTTTTCGCAATATTATCGACTACATAAATCCCGAGGACGTTCTTGTAATAAATGACTCAAAGGTTATCCCCGCAAGGCTTTACGGCTTTGTTGAAGGACGCGAGGAGGGCGTTATTGAGCTGCTTTTGCTTCGTTCTCACAGTCTTGACACTTGGGAAACGCTCGTAAAGCCGGGTAAGCGTGCTAAAATGGGCAGCCGACTCGTGTTTGGCGAAGGGATTCTCAAGGGTGAGATCATCGAGGTTCTTGAGAACGGAAACAGGCTTATTCATTTTGAATATGACAAAGAAAAATACGCAAACGTATATGAAATTCTCCATAAAATCGGAATTATGCCCCTGCCCCCTTATATAACCGAAAGGCTCGAGAACAAAGACAGATATCAAACGGTATATGCAAACGAGGAGGGCTCGTCGGCAGCCCCCACGGCAGGACTTCATTTTACACCCGAGCTTCTTGATAAAATAAGAGAAAAAGGGTGTGCTATAGTTCCCGTTATGCTTCACGTCGGCCTTGGAACCTTCCGTCCCGTAAAAACAGAACGCCTTGACGAGCATATTATGCACACAGAATATATTTCTGTCTCCGAGAAAAGTGCAAGAATAATCAACGAGCGAAAAGCAAAGGGCGGAAGAATTATTGCCGTTGGCACGACCTCATGCCGTACGCTTGAAAGTGTTGCTCTCGATGACGGAACTATAAGGCCTATTAGTGGTGACACGGGTATTTTTATCTATCCCTCGTATAAATTCAAGGCGGTAGATGCCCTGATAACGAACTTTCATCTTCCCGAAAGCACCCTTTTGATGCTTGTTTCGGCATTTTATGACCGCGATAAAATGCTTGAGGCTTATAAAATCGCAGTTGACGATAAATACAGATTTTTCTCGTTTGGCGACGCGATGCTCATTCAATAAATCAAAAAAAGGACTGCCAATAGCAGTCCTTTCGTAATTTTAGCCTATAATTTCTCCGTCCTTATTAAAAAGCGGAAGCTTTTCAAGATATATAATATCTTCTCTGTTTTGAGCGTCGCCCTCGGCAAGAATAGTCATTATTCCTGCTATATTACCGCCCGCTTCCTTGACAAGCGTTTCAACAGCCGCAATAGATTCTCCCGTTGATATAACGTCATCAACCAAAAGAATGCGCTTTCCTCTTATCATCTCGGCTTCGCTTGAATCAATAAACAAGGACTGCTCAAAATTAGTTGTAATCGAACGAACCTTAACCTCAAAGGCATCCTTCATATAAGCCTTTGCGTGCTTTCTTGCACAGAAATAGGTTTTATCGCCTCTCTGACGTGCCATCTCGTGAGCAAGCGGAATCCCCTTGGCCTCGGCTGTGATTATGTAATCATATTCTGGAGCAATCTCGAGAAGCTCCTTTGCCGCTTCAACCGTCAGCTCCTGGTCGCCTATAATTACGAAGGCTCCTATATAAAGATCGTCGGTTACACGGCAAATTGGAAGAGCACGGGTCACGTTTCCTATTTTCATCTCATAGTACTTGTTCATTTTTATTCCTCCGACAAGTGTTTTTTCATTTGTATTATACACCCTTTGGGGAATTATGTCAATACAAAAAATGGAGTGAGTAGAATGCATTTTTGCATTTAACTCACTCCGTTATTTAATTAAACGCTGTGAACACCAAGCTCTTTGTCTGCATTTGCGGCATCAATATTATACTTCTTTGCCTTTCTGTATTCAAAGAACTTTTCAGCAACCTGCTCAAAGAGAGCATACGAGAGAACGTCCTCATCCTGCTCAATATACTGAGCACACTTTTCGCGAAGTGTATCAAGTTCGGGCTGGAGTGCGTCTGCCGGACGGGCAGTAATTCTCTCCTCGTCGCCGATGATTTTCTTGATAAATTCTGGAGACATCTCCATAGGAGTTCTGCCGTATTCACCCTTAACCATAGCACGAAACTCTTTTGTAACCATCTTATAACGCTCGCCGTAGAGAACGTTGAACACGGCCTGTGTACCAACGATCTGCGAGGAAGGAGTTACAAGAGGAGGATTACCCGCGTCGGCACGAACTCTCGGAACCTCATCAAGAACGGCGTCAAGCATATCACTCTTGCCCGCCTGCTTCAGCTGAGAAACGAGATTTGAAAGCATGCCGCCGGGAACCTGGTTGATAAGAGCGTTTACGTTTACCTTCATAACCTTGGGGTCCATAAGACCTTCTGCTAAATATTTTTCGCGAAGATTTGTGAAGAACTTTGTTGCAACGTTAAGCTCGTTCAAATCAAGGCCTGTATCGTATTCTGTGTCTGCAAGGCTGGCAACGAGAGCCTCCGTCGGCATCTGAGACGTACCCTGTGCCATAGGAGAAAGCGCTGTGTCAACAACGTCAACGCCTGCCTCAATAGCCTTAATAGCTGTCATTGAAGCAACGCCCGCCGTATAGTGTGTATGGAGCTGAATCGGAACCTTAACGGTTTCCTTGAGTGCCTTAACAAGCTCGTATGCATCGTAAGGAAGAAGCAAGCCTGCCATATCCTTGATACAAATCGAGTCGGCACCCATTTCCTCAAGCTGCTTTGCATATTTCGTGTAATATTCTGTTGTGTAGAATGCCTTTTCCGCACCCTTGGGGTCTGTCGTGTAGCTGACCGCCGCCTGAACGTGACCGCCCTCTTTCTTTGTTGCGTTAATGGCAGTCGTCAGATTTCTGGGGTCATTAAGTGCGTCAAAGATACGAATAATATCAATTCCGTTTGCTATCGACTTCTGTACGAAATATTCAACGACGTCATCAGAATAGTGACGGTAGCCGAGGATATTCTGTCCTCTGAAAAGCATCTGAAGCTTTGTATTTTTAACCTCTGCACGAATTTTGCGCAGTCTTTCCCAAGGGTCTTCCTGAAGGAAGCGTAAGCAAGCGTCGAATGTTGCTCCGCCCCACGCCTCAAGAGAATGATATCCGATTTTATCAAGCTGAGAAAGAATCGGGAGCATTTCCTCGGTCGTCATTCTCGTTGCGATAAGCGACTGATGGGAGTCACGCAAAACTGTTTCGGTAATTTTCAATTTTCCCATTTATTTTTACCTCATTATAATTTTATTTGAACCAAGTAAGGAACACGCCTGCCGCAACAGCTGAACCGATTACACCGGCAACGTTTGGTCCCATAGCGTGCATAAGAAGGAAGTTTGACGGGTCATATTTCTGTCCCTCAATATTAGATACACGAGCCGCCATAGGAACAGCGGAAACACCTGCCGAGCCAATAAGAGGATTTATCTGACCGTGCGTTAAGAAGCACATAAGCTTTGCCGTCAAAAGTCCGCCGACTGTAGAAACGCAGAACGCTGTAAGACCGAGAGCGATAATAAGAAGAGTCTGACCGCTCAAAAACGTAGCCGCGTCGGCAGTTGCACCAACCGAAATTCCAAGGAAAATGGTTACGATATTCATAAGCTCGTTTTGAGCCGTTTTCGAAAGTCTGTCGCAAACTCCGCAAACGTTCAGAAGGTTACCAAACATAAGGCAGCCTACGAGAGGCGTAGCGTCGGGAACGAGAAGACAAACAACCGCCGTTACCGCAATCGGGAAAATTATTTTCTCGGTTTTTGAAACGGGACGAAGTGTCTTCATTCTGATAAGGCGCTCCTTCTTTGTGGTCAAAAGACGCATAAAGGGAGGCTGAATCATAGGAATAAGAGCCATATAGCTATATGCCGCAATAGCAATAGCACCAAGCAGGTGAGGCGCAAGCGTCTTCGTAACGAGAATCGCCGTAGGTCCATCAGCTCCGCCGATAATACCAATTGCCGCAGCCTCAAGCTGGTCAAAGGAGCCTGAGAGAATAGCACCGGCAAATGCAATAAATACGCCAAGCTGTGCGCCCGCTCCTATAATTAAGCTCTTCGGATTTGCAATAAGAGGCGAAAAGTCTGTCATAGCACCGATTCCGATAAATATGAGAGATGGATAGATACCGAGCTTTACGCCAAGATAAAGAAGATCAAGAAGACCTCCCTCGGTTATGACCTGCTGAATATTAAGCGTTGCCGTGGGGTCATTCGGGTTTATAAACAGATTCATGTGGAAAAGATTTGCCCCCGGAAGGTTTGTGAGAAGCATACCGATAGCAATGGGAAGAAGCAGAAGAGGCTCAAATCCTTTTACGATCGCCAGATATACAAGCACACAAACGATTGCATACATAATCAGCGTTTTATACCAATCAGGGTTGTTTGCTATCATTGCAATACCGGAGGTTTTGAAAAATTCTCCAATACTGCTGAACAATTCTGTCATATACTGTTATTCATCCTTTCTAAATACTTTGATAAGAATGTATAATCAGTTTATAGAAACAAGAAGTGCATCTGTTTCAACAGAATCACCCTGCTTAACCTCAACTGATGCAATAGTTCCGTCAACGGGTGCTTTAATGTCATTTTCCATCTTCATAGCCTCAAGAACAACGAGAATGTCGCCCTTCTTAACTGCGTCTCCTGCCTTGCAGTTAACCTTAAGGATAGTTCCCTGCATAGGAGCGTTAACTTTTGTTCCGCCTTGAGCAGCAGATGCTTTGGGCGCTGCGGGTGCAGGGGCTGCAGGAGCTGTCTGTGCCGCGGTGGCTGCAACGGGAGCCACAGGAGCAGAATACGCCGCGCCAACCTCTTCAACCTCTACCTCGTAGAGTGTACCGTTTACTGTAACATTATACTTTTTCATTTTTATCCTCCATAAATGCCACCTTCGTGGCTCAAATATTTTTGTTTAATCGTATATCAGTAATTCCAAGGACGAGCATTTCCTTTACGCTTGAAGGAAACGACTCTGAAGTTTGACGGAGCTATATCTCCGTTCTCCTCACGCATAGCAGTAATCGCCGCAATTATAGCAGCTACGATCTCACCGTCAGAGGATACTCCGACAGATAAGCTCTCAGCCACAGGAACCACACTTTCCTTTGCCTTTGTTTTTTCTACGGCGTCCTTCTTTTTCGATTCTGGAATCGTATAAAAAATAATCTTAAATACTGCAAGCACCAGCCAGATAATGGCAAGCACGCCGAAAACTATAAGCAAACCTATAAGAGCCTTCTCGATACAATAAGCGAGCCTATCGGAAAAGTCCATAGTCGTCGTTCGAATCTCTCCGTTTGCAACTGTTTCAAGTGCCTTTTCGGTATTCTTTGCAGAAAGATTTAATAATTCATTTACCATTTGTGTACCTCCATCAGAGAGGGAAAACTATATGGCGTCTGTCAGGATATATCTCGGATTTTGCGGCGAGCATAGAAACTGCTGCGCAAATTCTCGAACGAAGCTCCAAAGACGCAATAATATCGTCAACCTCACCCTTCTCGGCGGCATCAACGGGAGATGAACACATCTCTGTCCACTCACGCTCAAGCTCTTCTCTTGCTTCCTTCGGTTCGTTTCCGCTGATTCTGTCATTCCAAAGGAACGCAACGGCAGATTCGGGAGGAAGAACGCTGATTGCGGCATTCTCCAAAGCAAGAGCAATATCAGCACCTACCGACTTTGACCCCATAAGAGTGTATGCGGCACCGTAAGCTCGTCCGAGAACTACCGTAATCTTTGCATTTTCAGAGGATGTGTATGCCATCGCAAGTCTTGCAAGCTCTGTAGCATACGGAGAATTCTCTGACTTCTCGCTGATATCAAGGCCTATCGAATCAACAAGAGTAAGAACGGGAATATTGAAGCTGTCGCAAAGAGAAATAAACCTTGAAGCCTTTCTTGCAGCTCCAACCGTCAGTACGCCGTTATTTTCCTTCGGCTGATTTGCAACAACACCCGTTACGATACCGCCAAAGCTCGTAAATCCAACAACAAGCTCCTTTGCGTATGAGGCATAAAGCTCGATAAATGAGCATCCGTCGCCGATAAGGTTAAGAACGTCTTTTGTATCATAAGCGTCTGTCGCAAGTATTCCGTCAATATCAACGGTACGATTAAGGCTATCAATAGTATTGATTTCCTTTGCACCATCCTGATTATTTGCAGGAAGAATTGAAATAAGCTTGCGAGCCTCAGCATACGCCGCAGCCTCACTGCTTGCCAGAACAGCCGCAAGACCGTTTTCAGCAGAATGGTCGGCAGTTGCATTCTTATCTCCGATAAGGAAGGGGGAATTTACGTAAAGGCTTGTCTTTTCCTTAACCGCAATTACGATATCAAACATTGCGGCACAAGCGGCAGCAGAGCCGGCACAAACACCGGGAATAATTGCAATTTGAGGAATAACACCAGAGGCCTCGGAAACACATTTCATAACCTGTCCGTAGCCTGCGAGAGCTGAAACCCCGTCATATATTATCGCACCGCAGCTATCGAAGATACCGATAACGGGAGCACCGTTTTTCATAGCAGAGGTGTAAAGACCTGCAATCTTTTTTGCGTGAAGCTCATCAAAAGCACCCTTCATTCTTGAGCTGTCTTGTGAAAAAGCAAAAACAAGCTCACCGTTAATTGCTCCATATCCGCAAATAACACCTTCAAATTCTTCATCGTGGCTTCTGCGCTTGATATATGCACCTATCTCGACAAAGCTTCCCTCGTCAAAAAGGGCTGTCAGGCGAGTGCGAGCAGAATAGCCGTCCTTTGAACCTGTCATTGAAGCGTTAT
>JAZRJC010000047.1:0-21631 GCA_045645605.1 Eubacteriales bacterium
GGAGCAAACTGCGGTGGCTGCGGATATTCGGGCTGTGCCGCACTTGCCGAGGCTATTGCGGCAGGCGACGCAAGGGCCGAGTCGTGTACTGTCGGCGGGAGCGACGCTGCTAAGAAAATCGGCGAAATCATGGGCGTTGAAGTCAAGGAAGTTAAGAGAATGAGGGCACAGGTTATGTGCTCTGGAATGAAGGGTGCGGCGAAACGCAAATATTCCTATAGCGGAGCGAAGGACTGTATTTCGGCGGCAAACCTCGGCGGCGGAGATAAGCTTTGTCCTAACGGATGTATAGGGCTCGGAAGCTGCGTCGCCTCCTGCCCATTTGGAGCTATTAGCGTGCTTGACGGCGTGGCTGTCGTTGACTATCACAAATGCGGTGGATGCGGTGCTTGCGTATCCTCCTGCCCGAAAAATATTATAAAGCTTATTCCGTTTGACGCAAAGCATTGGGTCGGATGTATGTCGGTTGAGAATGGCGTGAATACCAAAAAGCAGTGTGATGCGGGTTGCATCAGCTGCCGTCTTTGCGAGAAGGTATGCGAGGTCGGTGCGATTTCGGTTAATGACTTCGTTGCCTCTATCAACCATGAAAAATGTATCGACTGCGGTAAATGCGTCGATAGATGTCCGAGAAAAATCATTTGGTCGGCAAGAACGAAAAACGGGCATATGGTATTTATAAGGAATACAAGCACCTTGAATTAAATAAAAAGAGACCGATACGGCAAGACGTCCGTATCGGTCGTTTTTGTTATCATTATATCAATAGGTTGGGCTGTCAAGAAGCCACTCGCCGTCCTGCAGAATAAACGAGATGGTTATGGCTTCTGTTTCTTCTCCAACTCGGCAGTCAATACTGATATTTATATATTCAGCCGAGCTTGGCTTGATTATCTCAAGGCTATCGTAAAGATATTCTCTTTCAAGAAGGTCAAAGGGCTCAAAAAGTGTGTTTTTGAAGAGCCAATCGCCCGTTTCAAAGTATCTTGCACTTGTGACATTACCCGTATTCGTATCGGCATATCCCGAGAACGCCATTTCGTAAACGGACTCGAGATAATCGTGGCTGTAAACCTTTTCTGCCGCCATCTTAATGCTGTCGATTGTCAGATATTCGCAGTCTGCGCTTACCATCTCATAGATGTCGAGTGCCGCCTCGACGTTATCGTAAATGCCTGTCTCCTTTGCGAACTCACCGTCGCGCTCGTAAACGGGCAAGCCCTCGCCGAAGAATATGTCGTTGATTTCGGCGGATGCGTCGATAAGCTCTATGAGTCTATCCTTTACAGTGTCAAGCTCGGGTGGATTTCCCGAACAGGACGAGAGAAAAAGCATTGATAAAGAGAGGGTTAAAATCAATATTATTTTTGCTGCTTTTAACATTTTGCGAAATTGAAGCTCCTTTTGGATTTGAATAGAGGTTTATAACTGTATTTTATATTGTAGCATATTTTTTGTGTTTTGTAAATGCTTTTTGATGTTTTTATATTATATGTAGATGGTGTTTTAAGATGCGAACATAGAGTGCGATTTTGTTTATAAAAAAGTTGTATCACATTTTGAGATGAAATCCCACATTGGAAAGCGAGATGTGTTATAATGTTATAAAAAAGAAAAATTTACAATTAAAATTACATCAAAGGAGTTTTTATGAAAAGTATTCTTGGGTATTTATGGGACGAAAATTTTTGCACAAGCGCCGTATGCCGTGAAGCAACGAAAGAGGCGAAGGAGCTGATTGGATATATTGCAGAACATCACGACAGACTACAGGCAACTCTTACCGAAGAACAAAAAAAGATTCTCGAAAAGTTTGATGATTGTTACGCCGAGCTTACCGATATAAACGAGCGTGAAATATTCGTATATGCCTTTCGCTTGGGCGCGAGAATTGCTATCGAGGTTATGGAAAGATAAAACTGCTTCTCAGTTGAGAGAGTTCTTCAGTTTGATTTTCACAATAAAAAAACCGCACATCTGAAGATGTACGGTTTTTGTGGCGGAGAGAAAGAGATTCGAACTCTTGTAGGGGTATTAGCCCTAACACGATTTCCAGTCGTGCGCCTTAGACCAGCTCAGCCATCTCTCCAAACCTGACTTGTCAATTTTATCACAAGTCGGCTTATTTGTCAAGTGCTTTTTCGATTTTTCTTTATTTTTTTGTTATATACAACAAAAAGAAAGGAGAAGCCGCCTCGACAATGCGAAAACGGCAGATAAAAAGGACTGTTACCGTGGGTGAGATAACAGTCCTTTTATTATTAACCGATTATAATAACCGGTAATGCGTGTTCCTTTGCGAAATTTTCAGCATAAGAGCCGTCCGCACAGTATATCGTTACGTTGTTAGAGCCGCTGAAGGCATCGGATGCTATAGATTTAACGCTCTGAGGAATATAAACCGATGAAAGACTTGAGCAATTTCCCATAGCTTCGCTTCCGATCTCGGTAATGCCCCAGGAAAGTCTTACCGTCTTAACCTCGTCCATTCCGAAAAATGCACGGCTGCCGATTTTGCGAACGTCAAGTCCGTCGATGTTCTTTGCAACAGAAATGCTTTGAGGAGGTGTTCCGTCATAGCCGTTAACTATTATGTGGTCGCTCATATATTTGCAGGAAATTCTGTCGTCCTCCGCCGTTATAACCTCGCTTGCAACGGGGGTCTCTGTGGGGCTCTCGATTTTTGTGGTTTCAGGAGCCTTGGTGGTTTCGGGCGCCTTTGTTGTCTCCTCTGACTTCGTCGTTGTTTCAGGTGCCTTTGTAGTGTCCTCCGTGCTTATGGACTCGGAGGGAGCTGATGGTTCTGTTTCGTTCGGTGCGGTTGTGTCAGGCGCGTCGGTTTCGCTTGAAATCGGTTCTGTCTTCTCTTCCTTATCGGTATCGACGACGGTGGAATCCGCGTCGGGATTTACAACGTCAACCTGATTGCCGCCTGCCGAATTAGGTGCGAAAATATTATCAAGGCAACCGGACAGGACACAGATCGCGCAAACAATAATCAAAAGCATAACGACAAACGCCGCTATGTAAGGTGTGTAATTGGGGTTTGTAGGACGAGGTGGAGTTCTTCCTGTTCTTGCCATGATCCTGACCTTTGGCTTCCTCTCGCGGAAGCTTCCTTTCATCTTCATGATTTTTGAAAAACGCAATCAAAAAGTACGGTATATTTATATTATCTACCTTTTCTCGCAAAATGTCAAGGGGGAACAGGAAATTCCCTGAAAAGAATTTTCGTAAAAGAGCTTTTTGTCGATATCATTTAAGATAGTGACCTTCTTTTTGCTCCATTCGGGAGCGATAAGGTCATCTGCCACACCATCGCCCGTCAATCTTGCGATGACGATATCAGCGGGGATCAGCTTTATTGCTTGACATACCAAATCAATGTAATGCTCGCGCTCAAGGGGGATATATTCTCCGTCTTCATACATCTTATGGAGCTTTGTTCCCTTAATTACGTGCAAAAGATGAATTTTAACCGCTGTTGGGTGAAGCAGAGCAACCTTTCTTACGCTCTCAAGCATCATTTGGTCGTCCTCTCCAGGCAAGCCGAAAATCAGATGGATACAAGTCATAATTTTTGGGTTTGCACCGGTCAGTTTGGAATATCCGTCCTCAAAATCGGAATAGGTATGACCTCGATTTATAATCTCTGCAGTTTTATCGTGACAGGACTGCAGCCCAAGCTCAACTGTTATGTCTGTGCGCTCGGCAAGAGACGACAAATATTCAACTACGTCCGGTGGCATGCAGTCTGCACGGGTAGCGATATTCATACCGACAACGCCGTCAAGTGCGAGTGCCTCCTCAAATTTTTCTCTCAATATATCAAGCGGAGCATAGGTATTCGTATGTGCTTGAAAATATGGGATACAGCGCTCGGTTGACCATTTCCCCGAAAGCTTTTTTCGCGTGATTTCGTACTGCTCACGAATAGAAAGAGAGGGGGAGGCTGCAAAGTCGCCGCTTCCTCTGCCGGAGCAGTATATACAGCCGCCCGTAGAGCATCGGCCGTCGATATTCGGACAGGTGAAGCCTGCGTCAAGAGGGATTTTTGCGGTCTTTCCTCCGTATCGACTTTTGCAAAAGTAATCATATGTGTAATATCTTTTGTTGTTGTCCGAGAAGGGAAACGGATTAGACTTGTTTTGCTTCATAACGTAAAATCAATCCGTGTTTTTATTTGCATTGATTTCCTTCATAAGCCTTGTGAATCTTATGATGCACAAAAGGGCGAAAAGAAGGGAAACAGAGGACGCGGTAATTACGGCGTAAATAATTTTATCGGCAAATATAATCGAGAGTCCGTCAACTATCTTAAGCACTCCGAATACTGCAAAAATGAAGAAGGAAAGAACAGCGAAAACCGATGAGGGAAGCTTGCTTCCGAGAACGTATCCGACGAAAAGTCCTATCATATCGGCGGCAAAGAGTGCGAGTGCTGACGCGATAAATACGGCAACGGCACCGTCGAGTCCCTCTTCGGCGGCTTTCGTTAAGGAGGTGAGCTGGGTTTTGTCGCCAAGCTCTGCCAAGGTAAACGCTCCGAAAACAGAAAGAATAGGGCCGAATTTTGAGGCGGAGGCTTTTTCCTCCTCGTCCTCATTTGATATCGTTGTGTAGGCAAAATAGAAGAAGGCAACGCCCGCAACAAGGATTATCCATTCGGTTGGGATCATATTTCCGATAAACGAGCCTGCAACGACGGCAAAAAGGCTGAGCACAATAATTGAGGCGGAAACGCCCAAAAGAATGTGCTTTATTTTGTATTTGTTAGTCATCGCCATAATTGCAAACTGGGTTTTATCGCCCATTTCAGCGATGAAGATGATGAAGAAAACCTCGACTAATAAGAGAAAAAATTCTTTCATGATTTTTTGTTTCCTTTGTTTTTTGTATAAAATCGAGGAAACGGCAAGAGCCGTTTCCCGAATTGATTACTTATTAAGAATTTTTGTAAGTGCTGAAAGCTTAACGCAGCAAACGAGAATCTCCATAGCAACCACAAGCTCGTCGTCGGACGGGTAGGTGGGAGCGATTCTGATATTGCTGTCGCGGGGATCTTGTCCGTAGGGGTAGGTCGCACCGACGTTTGTGAGGGTAACGCCTGCCTCTTTTGCCAGATTATATGTCATCTTGGCACAGCCCTCCATAACGTCAAGGCTTACGAAATATCCACCGATCGGTTTTGTCCATTCGGCAATACCAAGACCCGAAAGCTCCTCGTCCAAAATATCAAGAACAGATTCGAATTTGGGGCGAAGGACGTCCGCAAGCTTTTGCATATGAGCAAGAACGTTTTCGGCGTTTTTGAAATATCTCACGTGGCGGAGCTGATTGAGCTTATCAAAGCCGATGGTCTGAATACCCATAATCTGCTTTATCTGTGCAAGGTTTTCGTCACTTGCACCGAAAACGGCAACGCCCGCACCGGGATATGAGATTTTAGAAGTTGATGCAAAATAGAAAACCCTGTTTTGATTTCCGCATTTTTCAGCCTCTGCAAAAATATCAAGAAGCGTATCGCGGCGGTCTGCATAAATATCGTGAATGGCATAAGCGTTGTCCCAGAAGATTCTGAAATCGGGAGCCGCCTTCATTTTCACCAGACGGCGAACCGTATCGTCCGAATACGTGATGCCCTGAGGGTTTGAATATTTCGGGCAGCACCAGATACCCTTAATCGTGTCATCTGCCGCACAAAGTTCCTCGACCTTATCCATATCGGGCCCCGACTCGGTCATAGGCACGGTAATCATTTTGATGCCGAGCGACTGACAGATAGCGAAGTGGCGGTCGTAACCGGGGGCGGGGCAGAGGAATTTTATCTCGGGAAGCTTACCCCAAGGGGTGTTTCCGTCAACAACTCCGTAAAGCATAGCACGAGCAACCGTGTCATACATTAAATTCAAGCTTGAATTTCCTGCAACGATGATATTCTTCTCGGGGATTGAGAAAAGCTCCGAGAAAAGACGCTTTGCCTCGGGGATGCCGTCAAGAAGACCGTAGTTTCTGCAATCAAAGCCGTTCTCGGCAGTACAGTCAGAGCTGCTTCCTATAGTGTCAAGCATAGGCGCTAACAGATCGAGCTGATCGCCGTTAGGCTTACCTCTTGACAAATCAAGAGAGAGCCCGAGGTCTTTATATTTTTTGTACTGCTTTTGTGTTTTTTCGTATAAAGCCTCAAGCTTTTCTTTGGACATTTCCTTATATTGCATTGAATAACCTCTCAAAAATCAGAATTCCGCATTTCCCGTCGTTCTTGGGAAAAGCTCGACGTCACGAATGTTTGAAATACCCGTGATATACATAATAAGACGCTCAAAGCCGAGACCGAAGCCTGCGTGCTTTGTTCCGCCGTACTTGCGAAGCTCAAGATACCACCAATAGTCTTCCTTGTTAAGGCCGAAATTAGCGATTGCCTCCTCGAGCATATCAAGTCTTTCCTCACGCTGTGAGCCTCCGATAAGCTCTCCGACGCCCGGAACGAGCATATCCATAGCGGCAACAGTCTTTCCGTCGTCGTTGCGGCGCATATAGAAGGCCTTAATCTCCTTCGGATAGTCTGTAACGAACACGGGCTTACGGAAGATCTGCTCTGTGAGATATCTTTCGTGCTCTGTCTGCATATCGATTCCCCATTCAACGGGATATTCGAACTTGTGACCGCTATTTTTAAGAAGCTCGATAGCCTCAGTATATGTTACGTGACCGAATTCGGAATTTACGAGATTATTAAGTCTCTCAAGGACTGTTTTGTCGATTCTCTGGTTAAAGAATTCAAGCTCACGGGGGCATTCCTGCATTACGTAGCGAAGAACGTATTTTATCATATCCTCGGCAAGCTTCATATCGTCGCGAAGGTCAGCAAAAGCGATTTCGGGCTCAACCATCCAGAATTCAGCCGCGTGACGCTGTGTGTTTGAAACCTCGGCACGGAAGGTAGGACCGAAGGTGTATATTCCGCCGTAAGCCAACGCGAAGCACTCTGCGTTAAGCTGTCCCGATACCGTAAGGCTTGTCTTTTTGCCAAAGAAATCCTTTGTGAAATCAACCTCGCCGTCCTCTGTCAGAGGCGGGTCCTTGGGGTCAAGGGTAGTTACGCGGAACATCTCGCCCGCACCCTCGCAGTCGGAGCCTGTGATGAGAGGAGTTTGCGCATAAACGAAGCCTCTCTCCTGGAAGAACTTATGAATCGCATAAGCTGCAACCGAGCGAACGCGGAAAACGGCGTAGAAGGTATTTGCTCTCGGACGCAGATGCGCGATTGAGCGGAGATATTCGGGTGTGTGGCGCTTATTCTGGATAGGGTAGTCGGGTGTTGACGTGCCCTCGATCTCAACCTTTGTTGCGTGAAGCTCGAAGGGCTGAGGAGCATCGGGAGTCAGCACTATATTACCGTGAACGATAAGAGCCGCGCCTATATTCTGAGATGCGATCTCCTTATAATTTTCGATAAGGCTGCTTTCGATAACGACCTGAAGATTTGTAAAATAGCTTCCGTCGTTAAGCATAATAAAGCCGAAGGCGTTGCTTGTGCGGATATTTCTTGCCCAGCCTGCGACGGTTATTTCCTTGCCCACGTATTTTTCGGGGTCAGTGAAGATTGATTTAAGAACAATTCTTTCCATAATTCCTACTTGTCAAAAGACACCTTTCTCTCACATAATAAGCAAATAAAAGTCAATTTACATTATATTATAGCACACTTTTTTTAATAATGCAATAAGAAATCGAAAAATATCCTTGCAAATATTACGTTTTTGAAGCGAGGGAGAGAAGAATGGGAAAAAGGGTGAAAATACGGAAAAAATCAGATTTTGTCGCCTATTTCACGACGGAGCTTTCCAATAATTCTTTTTTCGAGCCTTGAAATATAGGATTGTGATATTCCGAGAGTGTCGGCGACCTCCTTTTGAGTCATCTCGCGACCTCCTCCGAGCCCGTATCTCATCTCGATTATTTCTCTTTCTCGCTCACAAAGACCCGCGACGGCCGAGAGGAGTATTTCTCTTTCCTCTCTTGCCTCAAGCTCGTAAATAATATTGTCCTCGTCGCTCCCAAGCGTGTCCGAGAGCAGAAGCTCGTTTCCGTCCCAATCGACGTTCAGAGGCTCGTCGATCGACATCTCGTTTTTTGAATTGCTTCTCTTTCTTATGTACATCAGGATTTCATTTTCGATACATCTTGACGCATAGGTTGCAAGCTTTATATTTTTGTCCTGCTTAAAGGTGTTTATAGCCTTGATAAGCCCTATCGTACCGATTGAAATAAGGTCCTCAATACCGATCCCCGTATTTTCAAATCGTTTGGCGATATAAACGACAAGCCTGAGATTATGCTCGACGAGAAGAGTCCTTGCGTCCTCGTCCTGCTCGATCTTCATAATTACCTCTGCCTCGCGCTCGTGGCTAAGGGGCGGCGGGAGAACGTCGGGGCCGTTGATGTAAAAAACGCCCTTTTCCTTTTCTGTGAAAAGATATCTGTATGCGCTCCTTATAAGGTGGCAGCTTTTTTTGATGCATTTGGTAACATCGATAGTCATAAAAACCTCCTCAAAATTAAAATTTTATGTAAAAAATTCGCTTGGAATAAGTGCTTCAAAGCCCGAGAACTCTTTTTTTGAAATTGCCAAATAAGCGTCGATGCTTTTTGTTTCTCCGTTAAAATCGAGTGTTATTTCGTCTGCCGATATGCCGACGAGTAAGCCCTCCCCTGAGACCGTTTTCGTTGGGATAAGAAGAATCTTTCCGAGGAGAGCGTTTTTTTCTTCATTACTTGCCATGTCGCAAGGATTGTCCGATATTTCGGGCGAGAGCATCTTTGCGGCACGCTTATCTATAATAATTACGCTCTTTCCCGTAATAGGCTCCTTTAACATATTTCCGCTGTCGGATATCCCTCCGAGCTTTATTCTGCGTGCTCCGAGCCTGATTGTTAAATCCCCTTTTTTCTGCTTGCCGGCAAATAACAAAAGCTTACTTCCGCTAAGCGTTGCAATTCCGCTGATAACTGCCGCCAAGCCTAAAATCCAGACCGAAACCGTGCCCTCCTCGGCATCTATCGTCACGCTTTTGTTGAACAGATTGAAAATCGCGGTCATCATGCCGCCAAGAAGTGCCGAGATCAAAAAATACATCCCCGTATATAGCGGCATTTTGCGAAATCTGTGATAGCTTTTTCCCGAATGCGTGCTTTTTTCGAGAAAAGCCGTCATACACATAACGAAGCAAATAAAAATATCAAAGACGAGAAAAAGAGTGGGCTTGAATGAAAAGCCGATCGACATCACTGAATATACCCCGCCCATCGCTGACGCAGAGCAAAGCCGTATGATCCTCACCTTGCGGCACATTATCCTTGAAACTATGAAAAGAGTGAGGAAATCCATACTGAAATTTATCATAAAAAGCAAATCAACGTAAATCGTTTGCACGTCGGCACCTCCGCTCTGAAGCCATATACTTATTATATGTTAAACGGTGCAAAAAATATGTCAAAATCGGGTGTCGAGCAAAAAAAGGTGCCGCATTTTTTTGCGGCACCCGAAATTATCGTTTATTAAATTTTATTTGGCGATTTTTCTGCATTCAAGGTAGTATCTTTTGTCGTCTGCGTGTCCCATAGAGAAGGTTTTTCTTGGAAGAGCACCGTCAAAAATTACCGTTTTAAACAGCTCATCCTTTTCCATTCCGTCAAAGAGGAAGCCGATGGCGTTTTCCTTTTTTGCAAGCGTACGGAGCGATTCAACTCCGTGGATATAGTCCACCTCGACGTCGGGATGAAGCTTCACGTATTCGTCGAGAAAGGCCTGAAGAGTTCCGACGGTCAACTGTGCCTCGGGATGGGGAATGACGATTTCTTCATCAGTGCTTCCGATAACGGCAGTCACCTTTTGTGTATTTCCCTCGCCCGAAAGAGCCTCGGCATATTTCTTGAACTCGTCCATAAGAGCATACGGGTCAGCACCGAACACGACTCTGTAAATAGGCTCAAAGGAAAGAGCCTCATCATGCAGGTTTACAATCTCGCAAAGAGCATATCTTGAGGGATGCGCAAGCGCCTCCTCGGCACCTATTTTCTCCTTCAGCTCCTCATAGCAAGCCTTCGCCGTTGCCAGTGAATGGTTTCCGTCGCCAACCGCAAAAAGCAGGGGAGCGAGTCCGTCTTTACCGTATCTTGACTTCATATTTTCGTTTGACGCGAGGAGGTCAAGCGACGCAAAAATTCTGTTTTTCTCATTCTCGTCGGCAAAGTATCCCGAAACGTGACCGCCCTTTAGCATAAGGTCGAACTCGTAAGCCTTAGACAAGCCTTTTTTGTTCTCATAAAGAGGCTCGATAACGGTCTTTTTGGGGTCGTCGATAAGTAAAAGCACGTGCGGTGCTTCAAGCACGGCGTCACGGCGGATCTTGACTCTCGGGGGGATTCTTGAAAGAACAGTTCCCTCGGTTGCACGGATCATAGATGATGAGCCTTTCTTGTAATCGTATGCCTCAAGGTCGATCATGCCGATAATTCCGTGACGGATTCTGCCGTCGCTTTGTTTTCTTTCGAGATATATGATGCTGTCGGGATTATTATTAAGGAAGCTGCCGAGATATTCCTTCATTCTGCCGTTGATCTCGGGGATTCTTTCCTCTGTTTCCGAGAGGTAGACCTCCTGCAGAGTGATATTTAACGTTGATGGGGCATCTCCAACGACCTTCTTTGCTTCTTTCCAGTATTCGGGCTCGCTTGTGTATTGGTCGCAGGCAAGAGCCGCCCACTTCGTTCCGTCTGTTACGTTAAAATCGGGCAACAGAATATCTGCACCGAAAAAAATCTGCTTCATTTTTCCTCCTGTGCCGAAAATGGCGTTAATTCTTCAGAAATGTAAGTATATTATACACTGCTTTGCGGAATTTTTCAATATTTGTCGATGATTTTTTACAATAAATATTGCAAAGCTTAAGGATTGATGTTATACTATATATAACATTGATTAGAACTTAATTAGTTATGAGGACGAAAAATGCTCCAAAAAACAAAAATAGCCGCTATCGTCGGCCCGACGGCTGTCGGAAAAACCGCGTTGTCGATCTCTCTTGCAGAACGCTTCGGCGGCGAAATTATTTCCTGCGATTCGATGCAGATTTACAGGTATATGGATATCGGAACGGCAAAGCCGACGCTTGCCGAGAGAGAGGGTATCCCGCACCACATGATGGATATAATTACCCCCGATAAGGATTTCAGCTGCACCGACTATTCATCTCTCGCGGCGGAAAAGGTGAAGGATGTTGTCGGACGCGGAAAAATTCCGATTTTCTGCGGCGGAACGGGTCTTTACCTTGACAGCGTTATTCGCGGTGTACGTGACGATTCGGCGTATGAAGACCCCGCATTCCGTGAGAAAATGCAGGATATTGCCGCGGGGGAGGGCAACGAGCATCTGCACGCTATGCTTCGCGAAATCGACCCGATATCAGCAGATGCAATTCATCCGAATAACGTGAAAAGAGTTATTCGTGCTCTTGAGGTTTATCATACGTCGGGAAAGACAAAAACAGAGCTTGATGAAATATCGGTATCAAGGGAATCCGAATATGAGCCTCTGATTATCGGGCTTCGCTGCGATGACCGCGATCTTCTTTATGAGAGAATAAATCTTCGCGTTGATATCATGATTCGCGACGGGCTTCTCGACGAGGTTAAGGCTCTTCTGGATATGGGATATCTGGACTCCAAAACAACGGCGGGACAAGCGATCGGATATAAGGAGCTTGTAGGATATTTTCGCGGCGATAAATCTCTTGACGACGCCATAGAGGAGATAAAAATGTCGTCAAGACGCTATGCTAAACGCCAGATGACCTGGTTTAATTCAAAGAAAAACGTCAAATGGATATCGATTGATGATGATCATCAAATAAAAACATTTGAAGAGATTGTAAATAATGGTGAAAAACTATTTGAAAATTTCTTTTTTTGTGATATAATATAATATGGTATTGTAGTTTTTGAAAAACTGCCGATAAATAAAGAACCGAAGGGAGCGGTATGGCGAATGGATACGAAATATCTTAAACGAGTCGCTATATATGTTTCCTCGGCGATTTTGGCACTCGCACTTATTTTCTATTTGATTTACCACCTCTTCAATGGCTTTTCAACTGATATACGGACTGTCAGTGCCGCTTATTCTTCGGTTGACGTCGTTCTTTCGGGGAGGGCGTATATCTTCCGTGACGAGCTTTTGCTGGTATCAAACGGGGGAGTGTCTGCAAATTATCTTGTATCGGACGGAGAAAAGGTTTCGATAAACCAAGCGATAGCCGACGTTTTTTCGGACAATTCGGGATACAATATCAAGGCGAGAATCGTTAATATCGACAAGCAGCTAAAGCTTCTTGGAAAAAGCTCTGTCGGTGTAACCGCTGACAGAACCGATACGTCCTCGGTTGACGCTCAAATCTATTCTTCATATACCGAGGTTATTGACCGTGCCACAAGGGGCGAATTTTCATACGCCATTAAATCGTCCTCAGATTTACTTGTGGGTCTCAACAAAAGACAGCTTATCACAGGGGAGAGCCGCGGCTTTGATACGCGAATTGCGGCGCTCACGTCTGACAGAGCGGCGTTGGTTGCACAGCTTAGCGGAAAATACGAAACGGTTCTCACAAGCAAAAGCGGATATTTTTATTCTGAAACCGACGGATTCGAGGAGCTTTTCACCATCAAAGCTCTTAACGGACTGACCTTTGACGCCTTTGATAATCTTGCGGCAAGTGTGGACGATAAGAGCGGCGAGGGCGGACAGATAACGAATAAGATCGGAAAAATCGTGAGCGGTTATAATTGGTATATTGCGCTAAAGCTTGAGCGACAGAGTGCTTCACATCTGGTAGTCGGCAACAGCTATGACGTTGAATTTCCGTATAACTACGATACGAAAATCAGTATGAAGCTTGAGAGAATGATAACAGAGCCGGGGGAAAAGGAAGTGATTCTCGTTCTTTCCTCGGGCAGGATGCCGAAGGACTTCAACTATATGAGGGGTCAGGAGGCTAAAATCGTAACAGACAGCTTCAAGGGTCTTCGAGTGCCTTCCTCATCCGTTAGAGTGGTTGAGGGCGAAAAAGGAGTATATACCCTTTACGGAAGTAAGGTCGTTTTCAAAAAAATCAACATAATTTATGACGGAGACGGCTATTATCTCACCTCGGACGGCACTCCGATGGGGAATGAGGCTCTTATTCCCGAGACGACCGAGAAGAATAAAGAAACAGAAGCGGAGCTTCCGCTTGGTGGAGAAGAATCTCAAGCAGAAAAGGACAAAATCGAATACGGATATCTTACTCTTCACGATCAGATAATCGTATCGGGAAAAGGTCTTTCGCACGGAATGGTATTTTATTAGGCTTCGGGGAGTTGATAGATTGGATTTCGGGTATATAGACAAAAACCTCTCTGAAATCAGAGATAATATAAAAAAGGCTGCTGCGAAATCGTCTTTCTCAAAGGAACCGATTTTGCTTGCGGCGGTAAAATACGCCTCGGTTGAGGAGATTTCCTATCTGACGAAGGAGGCGGGGGTTACTGATATCGGTGAAAACAGAGTTCAGCAGCTCATAGAGCATTATCCTTTTATCGACAAGGAAAAGGTGAATATACATTTCATCGGGTCTCTTCAGACGAACAAGGTCAAATATATAATCGATAAGGTTTGTATGATTCATTCGCTTGATTCTCTGAGGCTTGCCGAGGAAATTGACAAGCAGGCGAAAAAGCACGGAATTATAATGGACGTTTTGGTTGAAATTAATTCGGGATATGAGGAAAGCAAGGGCGGAATACTGCCGGAGGAGGCTGAAGATTTTTGTCGAAAGCTGGAGGCTTTTTCCTCGATAAGACTGCGCGGATTTATGACAATGGCGCCAAAATGCGAAAATAAATCGGATTATTTGAAATATTTTGACGAAACTTGCAAACTTGTTCTTGACATTTGGGCAAAAATCGTTCATAATAATATAGAGGCATTTATTTCGATGGGTATGAGCGAGAGCTATGAGGAGGCAATTCTTTGCGGCTCTGATTGCGTACGAATCGGAAGAAGCATTTTCAAAAAATAAAATTTACATAAAAAATCTGGAGGATTATTATGGGAATGTTCGATAAACTCAGAAAAAACAGCACAGACAACTACAGCGACAACTACGACGACTACTATGGCTATGACAACGGCTACGGTTACGACGAAGCTCCTGTTCAGCCCGAGGAAGAGGCTCCTCAGGTTCAGCAGAACTTTGCATATTCCGCACCCGTGCAGCCGACAGTGTCTGCGGGAGCAGGCATCTCTCTCAACGGTGCTGCTATTGAATTGAAGGTTGTAAAGCCTTCCGAATTCAAGGACGGCCCCTCTATTGCAGAGCACCTTCTCAACAAGCGTACAGTAGTACTCAACCTTGAGGATTCCGATAAGGACACAGCAAGAAGACTTATTGACTTCCTTTTCGGTGTTGCTTATTCAATCGGCGGAGAAATCAAGAAGGTTGCAAACAATGCGTACGTTATCACTCCTCAGAACGTTGCTATCAGCAACGATAAGGTTCAGGAGCAGCAGGCTCAGCCTCAGGAGCCCGTTCAGCAGAACATATTCAACTATTGATAATAGGGTAATAATTTAATATCAATTTGCGCCGCATTTTATGGGGTGCAAATTGTCGTATTTGGATAACGGCAGAATATAGCTGCTATATTCTGCCGTTTCTTAGTTTAAGGAGAACAGAATTGGGAACACTTTCTTTTGTTGTCGGCAAGGTTGTTTATATCTTGCTCGAGACGGTTCAGTTTGCTATGCTCGGAAGAGCGATAGTTTCCTGGCTGCCTATAGACGAGAATAACAAATTCGTCCTTTTCTTGACGGCTATCACAGAGCCTTTTATTTTGCCTGTCCGTCTTCTACTAAATAAGTTGGGAGCATTTCAAAATTCACCGATTGATTTTTCTTTCTTCATTTCGTATATGATTTTGGTTGTGCTTTCAACGACAATGAGCAGCTTTGGAACATTCTGACTTCTTAAGATTAAAGGCAAGAATTATTGATCTTGCTAAAGGTGCCGACAAAGGCAGTGTAACCCATTCTTCCTTTTTTAGTGCGGGTGAGGTGTTTTCCGCAGAACAGATAATGCGGCAAGAGGGACTTTTTCGCCGTGCGTTTCTTTTCGGCGGGTATAAGGGAGCCGAGCGCAAGTGTGTTTTTATTTTTCCCGACTATTTTTGCAATATTATCGAGGATATGTCGGACTATGAGAGCGTTCTTTTATGTGCCGAGGAAGAATTAACCGCCTCCGTTCTTGCTCTTAAAATAAGCGGAAGCGGCTATAGGAAGCTTTCTCACAGGGATTATCTGGGGGCAATACTCAATTTGGGTATTGAGAGGGACGCTATTGGGGATATTTGCCCGATGGATGATTTTTCTGCCGTTGTTTTTGCAACGCCTGCTGTATCAAGACTTCTTTTGACTTCTTGTGATACGGTGGGGGCAGACAAGGTAAAAATATCCGAATTTGTGCCCGACACAAGCTTTGCTTACGAAAAAAAGACGAAGCCTATATCGGATACGGTTGCATCCGACAGACTTGACTGCGTTATCTCGGCACTCATAAACGAGAGCCGTGACAAAGCTAAAAGGATCGTCCTTGAAGGATTTGTTGAATGTAATTACCAAAGGTGTGACAAAACCGATTTCCGTATAAAGAACGGAGATATCATTTCTGTTAGAGGATACGGAAAATTTGAAATTGACAATATTACGGATCTGACGAAGAAAAACCGTTTGAGGCTTGTTGCCGAAAAATATATATAGTTACGTTTTTACCATTTATAAGAAATTGGAGATTACTATGGGTGTTGCCGAAACATTTAATAGAGAATTCAATAAAACGATGAGGGGATATTCCCCGAGCGAGGTTGATGCGGCGGTTGACGCTCTTCTTCGCTACAGCACAGATCTCGAGGAGGCAAATGCCGAATTTGAGATTGCAAATAACGACCTTATCGACGAAAGAGCTGCTCTTTTGGAGGCCAATGGAAATTTAACCGCAGAAAACGCTTCAATCCGTGAGTCGAGCAAAAAAATTGAGGCCGCTTACAATGATCTCAAGGAGAGATTCGGCGAGGCAAGAGATTTGGTTGTGAATGCCAAGAAGAGAGCGTCTGATATTATCTTCGCTGCCGAGAAGAGCGCTGCACAGATTGTTTCGGATGCGGAAAAGGATGCCGTGTCGAAAAGTGCTGAGATTTGCCGTGAAAAAGAGGCTTATCTCGATGAGCTTGATTCGCAGATCTCGATGAAAAAGGCAAGAATCGATAAGCTTGAGGCTTGCTTTTCGGAGCTTTTATCAAGAGTTAAGACGCAGATAGAGAATGTTCAGATTTTAGTTGGCGGGATTTCTCCCGATGCCGATTATTCGGATATTCCCGACGTCTCGGAGATAGCACCGTACGTGCCGTCCTCGGAGATCGAGCTTGACAATGTTATTGCTGCTGATGCCGTTATCGATAATGCTATTGAGGCTGACGTTGATGATACGGCAGAGATTGAGGAGATTTTTGTTGGATTTGACAAGCCCCAAGAGAAGCCGATAGCAGAGCAGCGGAGCGGCTCAACCTACATAGATTTTAACTCGATTGAATTTGGAAACGTCACCCCTGTTGATGCGGCGGAGCAGGAAAAGGCTTTTGAGAAAGACGATAACGCACATAAATTTTCTTCCCTCGGCCCTATATGGACTGCCGATAAGCCAAGGGAACAACAAACGAATTCGCAAATTATTAGCTCTGTCAATCAGATAAACGACAGAGTTAAAGCAAGAAAAAACAATAAACCTCATATAAATTAAGGAGACCTAAGAAAATGCCAAAGGACTATACAAGCACACTGAACTTACCCCAAACCGGCTTCTCAATGAGAGCAAATCTGCCCCAGAGAGAGCCTGATACTCTCAAATATTGGGATAGCATCGACTTGTACGGCAAGATGCAGGAAATGAATGCCGGCAAGCCTATGTATATGATTCACGACGGCCCTCCCTTCTCGAACAATAACATTCATATGGGAACCGCGATGAATAAGATTCTGAAGGATTTTATTAACAAGTCAAAGCACATGATGGGCTATAGCGTTCCGTTTATTCCCGGCTGGGATAACCACGGTATGCCTATTGAAAGTGCTATTATCAAAAAGAATAAGATTGACCGCAAAAAGATGTCGATTCCCGAGTTCCGCAGTGCCTGCCACGAGTTTGCACAGCACTTCGTGGACGTTCAGATGGGTCAGTTTGTTCGTCTCGGTATAACTGCCGATTGGAAGAATCCTTATCTCACGATGGAAAAGGGCTTTGAAGCACGCGAGGTTAAGGTTTTTGGCGAGATGTACAAGAAGGGCTATATCTATAAGGGTCTCAAGCCCGTTTATTGGTGTCCTCACGACGAGACGGCTCTTGCCGAGGCTGAAATTGAATATAAGGATATTGAATGTAAGTCAATTTACGTTAAATTCAAGGTGAAGGACGATATGGGCAAGCTTGGCTCATACTGCGACCTTCAGAAGACATATTTCATTATTTGGACAACAACGACCTGGACTCTTCCGGGTAACCTTGCTATCGCTCTTCATCCTGTTGAACAGTACGCTATAGTTAAGGCGGGCGACGGAAATTATTATATCGTTGCCGATGCTCTTGTAGGCAAGACAATGAAGGCGGGCGGTATCGAGGAATACGAGATCGTTACAACTATGCGCGGTAAGGAATTTGAGTTTATGAAGGCTTCGCATCCTTTCATTGACCGCGAAAGTCTTCTCGTTAATGCCGATTACGTAACGATGGACAGCGGTACCGGATGCGTTCATACAGCTCCCGGATTTGGTGCCGACGACTACGTAACCTGCCGCAGATACAATATGGATATGATAGTTCCCGTTGACGATAAGGGTTATCAGACGGCTGATGCCGGCAAGTTTGCGGGAATGTATTACGAGGAATCAAACACAGCGATTTTCAACGATATGGTTGAGAGCGGTGCTTTGTTTGCATCCGAGGATATAACTCATCAATATCCGCACTGCTGGAGATGTAAGCAGCCGATTATCTTCCGTGCGACACCTCAGTGGTTCTGCTCTGTTGAGGCCTTCAAGGAAGACGCGGTTAAGGCTTGCGATGACGTTGAATGGAATCCTGCGTGGGGTGGCGACAGAATGGTTTCTATGATTCGTGAAAGAGCCGATTGGTGTATTTCACGTCAGAGACATTGGGGCCTTCCGATTCCCGTATTCTATTGCGAGGATTGCAAGAAGCCTGTTTGCACCCCCGAAACTATTGACGCAGTATCCGATATGTTTGCCGCTGAAGGCTCAAACTCCTGGTTCTTGAAGGAAGCGGCGGATATTCTTCCCGCAGGATTTAAGTGTCCTCATTGTGGTGGAGTTCATTTTGCAAAGGAAACAGACACTCTTGACGGTTGGTTTGACTCGGGCTCAACACACTTTGACGTTATTGAAAACAAGGAAAATCTCAAGTGGCCCGCAGACCTTTATCTCGAGGGCGCTGACCAGTACAGAGGCTGGTTCCAGTCATCTCTTCTCACCGCTGTAGGTGCGAAGGGCGAGGGGGCTCCCTATAAGGCGGTTTTGACTCACGGCTGGGTAGTTGACGGCGAGGGCAAGGCTATGCACAAGTCGCTCGGAAACGCTATCTCTCCCGAGGAGGTTATCGTTAAATACGGCGGAGATCTCGTTCGTCTTTGGGTTGCTTCAAGTGACTATACGGTTGACGTTCGCGTTTCCGATAACATCTTTAAGCAGCTGTCAGAGACATACCGTAAGATTCGTAACACATCAAGAATTATTATGGCAAATCTCGGAGATCCTGCGGCTGACTTCAATCCCGATACGGATATGCTTCCGACAGAAAAGCTTTATGAAATCGACAAGTGGGCGCTCTCACAGTTTAACACGCTTGTGAAGACCTGCCGTGACGCTTACAACAGCTTTGACTTTCACATCGTTTACCACGAGGTAAATAAGTTCTGCACTATCGCTATGTCTAAGCTCTATATTGATATTACGAAGGACCGCGTTTACGTAATGAAGCGCGACTCCGAGGCACGCCGCTCTGCACAGACGGTTATGTACACGATTCTCTCGGGTATGACGAGACTTATCGCTCCTCTTCTCGCGTTTACCGCTGAGGAGATCTGGAAGGCAATGCCTCACGTGTCGAGTGACAACAAGACGAGCGTATTCCTTAACCTTATGCCCGAATATAAGGAAGAATACGAATTTGCAGATATCACGGGGCGTTGGAATAAGCTGTTCGATCTTCGCGACGACGTTATGAAGTCGCTTGAAGAGGCCCGTGCGGCAAAGCTTATCGGTAAATCTCTTGATGCAAAGGTTACGATTTACGCAAAGGACGAGGCGTTTGAGGTTCTTTCCGGCTTTGGAGATGAGCTTGCAACGGTATTTATCGTTTCGGGTGCGTCGGTTATAAATGAAGCGGCACCCTCTGATGCGTTTGCGGATACCGAGTCGGGAATTGCCGTAAAGGTTGAGCCCGCTGACGGTGAGAAGTGTGACAGATGCTGGAGCTTTGCAACAGATTGCGTATCTGACGGAGAGGGCTGCATTTGTGCTCGCTGCAAAAAGATTATTGATTCTCTTTAATTCCAATAAACAAAAAATCGGGATTTCCGTATCCGTATAATGCGCTACGGAAATCCCTTTGTTTTAATATTACAAGCTTGAAAGGTTTGAAATATATGCTTTGGCTTATACTCATTATTGCCACGGTCTTTCTTGACCAGATAACGAAATGGTTGGCGGTCATATTCCTTCGCGGCACGGATACTGTTCCTGTAATTAAGGATGTTATTCATCTGACGTATCTTGAGAATACGGGGGCTGCGTTCGGAATACTGAAGGATCACCGCTGGGTGTTTCTTGTTTTAACAACTGTAACGATAATAGGTCTTTCGGTGTATCTCTTCAAATTTGCGGAGAATAATAAAATATTAAAAACTTCGGTTTCCTTTATTATCGGGGGCGGAATCGGTAATATGATCGATCGCTTGGTTTCGGGATACGTAGTTGATTTTATTGATTTCCGTTTGATAAATTTTGCTATTTTCAATATTGCGGATTCCTTTGTTTGTATCGGTGCCGCACTTATGGTTTTGTATCTTTTTTCGTCATCTGATAAATCAAAGGAAAAGAAAAACGAGACAGTCGGCAAGGGAGCCGAGGGAAAATCGGAAGAATAAGGGAGGGCGTCGCGTGGATTTGTCAACAGAGATGCTTGAGGTCGAGCCTGAAATATTCGTAACGTCAGATGATGACGTAGGAAAAAGAATAGACGTTTTCATATCAGGGTGCCTGAATATTACACGCTCGTCTGCAACGCGTCTGATTGAGGGTGGAAACGTAACGGTCAATGGTCTTATCTGCCCGAAAAACCTTAAATTGAAGGCGGATATGACGGTTTCGGTCATTCTTCCGTCGCCCGAAGGTGCCGAAATATTGCCTGAGAATATCCCGCTTAACATAGTTTACGAGGATAACGATATTGCCGTTATCAACAAGCCGAAGGGGATGGTGGTTCATCCTGCGGCGGGAAATCAGAGCGGCACACTCGTTAATGCGCTGATGTATCATTGTGGAGATTCGCTGTCGGGAATCGGAGGGGTAATACGCCCCGGAATAGTTCATAGAATAGATAAGGATACAAGCGGACTTTTGGTTGTTGCAAAAAATGACGCCGCACACGTTTTCTTGTCAGAGCAGCTGAAGGACCACACGCTCAGCCGAGTTTATCATGCAATAGTTTGCGGAAATATAAAAGAGGACAGAGGGACGATAAATGCTCCTATCGGAAGAAGTCTGAATGACCGCAAAAAGATGGCTGTAATCAAGGGGAGTGCCGTGAAGTCAAGAGAGGCCGTCACGCATTTCGAGGTGCTTTCTCGCTTTGGCGACTTTACATACGTAAAATGTCAGCTTGAAACGGGAAGAACTCATCAGATAAGAGTTCATATGGCAAGCAGAGGCCATTCTCTTCTCGGAGACGAGGTTTACGGTGGATCAGGCACGAGATTTGAAGCTAAAAATAAGGAGCTTATCAAGGGACAGTGCCTTCATGCGAAGAGCTTGACCTTTATTCATCCTACACTTGAACTGGAAATGACCTTTGAGGTGCCGTTGCCCGATTATTTTGACGCTTTGCTCGAAAAGCTTCAAAAGACAAGCTTGACGTAAAGAAAATAGTGATAAGATAACAATATTCCCTCCGTTTTACGGGGGGATTTGTTTTGCTTGAGGCAGAGAAGATTTCCTTCCTATTTATATATAGGGGGAGAAGATGGATAAGAATGCGGATAATCGGAGACTTTGAGGTTGATAGCGGGGCTATGTAAATTTGATAAAAAATACGCTAAAATAACAGATAAAAAATACAAAATGCCGAAAAGCGTAAAAGTGAAAAAAAGATGTTGACAAGAGGAGAATAAAGTAGTATAATAGAGGACGTTGCGAAAAAGCAACACGCTTCATACCGAAACGAGGAAAAAATGAGAGAAAAAACAAAAAACT
>JAZRJC010000048.1:0-14946 GCA_045645605.1 Eubacteriales bacterium
CACTTGCCGCAACGAATTCTGGGTCCATATAAATCTCGGCAACAACTGCATTATGCTCGTAGCCTCTTGCGCTTATACCCTCGTAAACAACTATCTCAAGAACACCCGGAATTGATGCAAGCTCGTTTTCGATCTCCTCGGGATAAACGTTCTTGCCGTTTGAGAGAATGATCAGATTTTTAAGTCTGCCCGTTATGAATATTCTGCCGTACTTATCAAGTCTGCCAATGTCTCCCGTGCGGAAATATCCGTCACCATCAAAGGTCTCGTCGGTTGCCGCCTCGTCCTTGTAATATCCGAGCATAACGTTCGGGCCCTTTACGCAAATCTCACCCTCTCCGTCGTCACCGACAGCGTCGATCTTAACAGTCGCGGATGGAATCGGAATTCCTGCACAGCCGTCCTCGTTAAAGCCAACTCTGTTTGCCGAAATAAGGGGCGAGCATTCGGTGATACCGTAGCCGACAACCACCTCAATGCCAAGAGAGGTGAAGAATTTATACGTTTCGGAGGGAAGCGGCGCGCCGCCCGAGACGAGCATATTAAGCTTTCCGCCAAAAGAAGAAAGAATTGACGCAAACATCTTGCGGCGAAGGTCGATTTTGCCCTTGACGAGCTTGTCGCTTATCTTCATCATTCTCTCAAGGTTTTTATCGAGTCCCTTTTCCTTGACAGCCGCCTTGATTTTGCGGCAGAATGTTTCAAGGAAGAGCGGAACAAGCACCATAAAGTCAGGACGCTCACTCTTCATCTCCTGCATAATATAACGAATACCCGAGGAGATATAAATTCCGGCACCGCCATATAAGGGAGCAAGAATCCCTATAGTTGAGCAATAGGTATGGTGCGGAGGAAGGACGGCTATCGTTTTTTGTCCCTCTACGTGTAGAAGCTTGAGGCCGTCTGCCACGTTTGAAAGGATATTTTTCTGCGAAAGCATAACTCCCTTGCCCTTGCCCGTCGTTCCCGAGGTAAATACGAGAAGAGAAAGCTTTTTCGGGTCAACCTTTACCATAGAATATGATTTGTCCCCACCCGAAACAAGCTCGCGGCCGCTCTCAATCATCGCGTCGATACTGTCACCCTGCGTTTTTTTCGTAAGGATAATGGGAGCAGAAATGCCGGCTGTCTTACAGATAAGATCCGCCTTCTCCGAGAGATCCTCGTCGCAAACGAGAACGCTGCAGTCTGCCTTCTTCACCGTGTCTGCCAAGTCCTCTGCCGTCCAATCCTTGTCAAGTGGAACGACGCAGGCACCGATAGCCATAAACGAAAGATAGCAAAGCATCCAATTATAGCTTAACTTTCCGATAAGAGCAATATGCATACCCGAAAAGCCTCTTGCACACGCCTCTGTTCCAAGACTTTTTACGTCATACGCCAGCTGAACGTACGAATGCTTTATCGGCTCCTTGTCGGAGGGCTTTTCACGATAAGAAAATGCCATTTGATTTTTGTATTTTGCAGCAGCTATAGATAAAAGCTCTCTTATGCTACAGGGCTCGACCATACCGTCGAACAGCGGTGGAATCTTCATTGAAATACTCCTTTATATCGTATTTGAAATTTTATTTATCGGATAGACTGTCAGCCTCATCCTTTGGAATTCCGTTCTTCAAAAAGCTCTGAAATCCTCATGAGCACGGAATAGAAAACGTCAAGCTCTCTCTCGGATATTTCCTCTCTTACTCTTTTTTGAAGCGTCATCGTTATCTCTTCGATGCGAGAGGCTATTTCGCGCCCCTTCTCGGTCAGCGTTATCTTGGCGTTGTACCGACTTTTACCGTCCTTTGTAACGATGCCTTCCTCAAGCAATTTATCAAGCTCTCTTGAAACGAGAGAACGGTTGACTCGGCTGACGGTGGCAATCTCCGCTTCGCTAAGGCCCTTTGGGTGTGCCAGAAGAGCGTAAATCCAAAAAATGTGAACGCCCTTTACTCCCAGCAGCGCCGATTCTTCCTTTTCAATCGCTTTTATATTCTTTTGAAGCCTGTCAAGACTTATCGTCAGCTTCTCGAAATGATTTTCCATAAAACCGTCACGTCTCCTTTTCTCGTTTTTATTCCTCGGACTAATTATACCATAAAGAAGTTGACTTGTCAACAAGTTTTTGAAAAATAAAAGTCAAAATAATGCACAAGGATTTTCCTCGTTTTGCTTTACTTTTCTCACGTAATGCTGTATAATTATTATGATAGCTTTTTATGCCGCTATGTATATTTTTTGATTTTCAAGCGTCTTGCTTTTGAAATATCAAAAAAATAACAACTCAGCGTCATATAAATTACACATTATTATGCTAAAATATTTTGAATTACATTTTAAGACCACCAAATTAGGAGGGGAAAATCTTGATAGAAGTAACGAATCTTGTTAAAACCTACGGCTCGCACACGGCAGTGAACGGAATAAGCTTCACGGTTGAGCCGGGCAAAATTTACGGTCTGCTCGGGCCTAACGGCGCCGGCAAATCAACCACGATGAACATTATGACGGGCTGTCTTGCGGCAACCTCGGGAAGCGTTAAAATCAACGGCTTCGACATCTTTGACGAGCCGGAGAAGGCAAAGAGATGTATCGGATATTTGCCTGAAATTCCGCCCCTTTATCCCGAAATGACCCCCGTCGAATACCTTTTGTTTGTCGGCGAGGCAAAAAAAGTCAAGGGAGCGAAGCTCTATAGTCAGGTTCGCGAGGTTATGGAAATCACGGGGCTTACAGACGTTTCTTCACGTCTTATCAAGAATCTTTCAAAGGGCTACCGTCAGAGAGTAGGTATCGCAGGAGCTATGCTCGGCGACCCCGACATCATTATTCTCGACGAGCCGACAGTCGGTCTTGACCCCAAGCAAATTATCGAGATACGCGACCTTATCCGTCGTCTCGGCGAAACAAAAACGGTAATTCTCTCAAGCCATATTCTCTCCGAGATAAGCGCCGTTTGCGACAGAGTTATGATCATTTCGCGCGGAAATCTCGTTGCAAACGATACCATTGAAAATCTCGAAAAGCTTTCGAGAAACACCGAAAAGCTCCTGCTTTGCGTTAAGGGAAAGAGAGCTGCTATCGTTGACGCCATTCTCTCGGTTGACGGGGTTCTCGAATGCGAGGACGAGCCTCTGCCCGACGGAACTATCTCTGTAACGGTAAAGCTTACAAGCGATAAGGATATACGCGAGGATATTTTCTTCGCTATATCAAAGCTCGGCGCGGCTATTCTCTCGATGCAATACGGAGACATCTCTCTCGTTGATATCTTCTTGGCATTGACCGACAGTAGCGTTATGCCGAACGAGGACGGCGTTCTTCCCACAGCCGAGGAAATTCTTGAGGCTCATTTCTCAAAAAAGCCGCCGGAGACGGAAGATAATGAGAATGACAGCGAGGGCGAAAGCGAAAACAATAACGATAACGACGAGGACGACTATCAGCCGCTCTTCGGCGGAAATAATTAAGGAGGTGCTATAAATGCTTGCAATTTTCAAAAGAGAATTCCGTTCATATTTCAAAGGCGTTATAGGCCCCGTTATTTCTGCAATCATACTGTTTTTTGCAGGTATATACGTAACTGCTATCAACCTTCGCGGAGGACTTGCCTCATTTGAATACGTGCTTTCAAATTTAGTTATAGTTCTTCTTTTGGCGATCCCGATATTAACGATGCGCTCCTTCTCGGAGGAAAAGCACGCAAAAACAGACCAGCTTCTCTATTCTCTCCCGATCGGAGTTTCAAGAATAGTTATCGGCAAATATCTTTCAATGCTTGCCGTTTTTGCCATTCCCGTTGCTATTACAGCACTTTATCCGCTGATCCTATCCTCATTCGGAGACGTATTTTTTAAGTCTGCATACGCCGCGTTTCTCGGATTTTTTCTTTTAGGTGCGGCACTTATCTCTGTTTGTATGTTCATTTCCTCTATTACCGAGAGTCAGGTAATATCTGCCGTTGTCAGTATTGCAGTGCTCTTCTGCCTCAACCTTATGAACGGTCTTGTAACCCTGATTCCCACGACTGCATATGCGTCACTTATCTGCTTTGCAGTCCTCTCGGGCATTATAACTGCCATCGTTTATTTACTCACGAAAAGCTCGACTATCTCGTCGATCACCTTTATCGTAACGCTCGCGCCGACAATTATAGCGTTCGCTCTTAATAAGGAGCTTTTCGAGGGGCTTTTCCCGAAGATTATAAGCTATCTTGCAGTATTCGACCGCTTCACCTATATGACGAGCGGAATTTTCGATATTACAGCCATCGTATATCTCGTTTCCTTCACCGCGTTCTTCATCTATCTGACTATCCAGTCGGTTGAGAAGCGCCGTTGGAGCTGATGATGACAGTTAAAGGTGAAAGGAGAAAAAAGATGAAAAACAACAAAAAAATCTTCGGAAAAACTGCAAGGATAGGCACTTACACCGTTATTATGTCGCTTATTTTGCTCGCCGTTATCGTTGCCGTCAATATTCTCGTTCTGAATCTGCCCTCAACTATGACCAAAATCGACGTCACAAAGCAGCAGATGTACACCCTCTCGGACACTACTCTTGAGGCAGTTCCGAAAATCGAGGATAAGATCAATATCTACCTTCTTTGCAGCGGCGGAGAGGACTTAAGCGGCGGAGACGGACTTCCCTATCTTTCAAAAACTCTTGACAGATACGCAGACCTCAATTCAAAGATAAAGGTCGAGATCATAGACACGGTTGACGACCCCACCTTCGTTACAAAATATTCGGAGGAAGCCCTCTCAAACTATTCGATAATAGTTGAGAGCGACAAGAGATTCAAAATAGTATCCCCCGATTCGCTCTATTATTATTCTATTGAGGGCTATGACGACAAGCTTTCGGAATATGAATACAGTTATCTTCAGTATTATTATCAGATGTATGGCCAGACGCTTCCCGAGGCTACGTTTTTCTATGACGGAGAGACGGCAATAACCTCTGCTCTTGACTACGTAACGACATCAGACATTCCTTCGGTTTATATCGTTAACGACTTCGGTGAAGACGCAGCCCTCTCGGCCACTCTTATCGAAAGAATAGAAACCGAAAATATTTCGGTGAGCGAGATTTCTCTTATGACTGACGCGATCCCCGATGACGCTGCGGCCCTTATCCTTAACGCTCCGACAAACGACATAAGCTCGGATATGGCACAAAAGCTCTCGGAATATCTCGCAGGCGGCGGAAAGCTTTTCTTGACGACACTTGCCACAGCCAAGGATTACACAAATCTTATGGGTGTTCTTGAGAAATACGGACTTTCAATGAAGGCGGGCTGTATAACCGAGGAAACGAGCGGATATTACTACGCTTATCCCTATTACCTCTTGCCCACGCCAAGCTCTGAGAGTGCTATAACAGCTCCCTACACCTCAAGCGCACGCTTGCTCACAAATCTGGCACACCCCATTGTTATCGGAGAGACTCTTCCCGAAAATATTACGGCCATCCCTCTCTTCTCAACCTCCGAGAACGCAACGCTTCTCGATCTTGAGAGCGGTGAGGCTATAGAGGATAATGCACAGTACAATGTCGGAGCAATCTCCAGCGATTCCTCAAACGGCTCAACTGTTATCTGGCTCTCATCCCCTGCGTTCAACGACCAATTCAACGAGGTAACGGTTGACGGAAACTACACGTATTTCATCGCTATGCTTGAGAGCATGGCACAAAGAGAGCGAATCGTTGAGAATATCCCCTCAACCTCACTTGTTTCGGATTATCTCATAGTTCCCGAGGCAACAGCGAACGTTTGGTCGATTATTTTGACGATAATTATCCCGCTTGCCTTCCTTCTCTGCGGTATCGGCTGTTGGTATATAAGGAGAAAAAGATGAAGCGAGGCGTAAAATTGTTAGTAATGCTCGTCCTTCTTGCCTCCGTCATCGTGGCTTGCATTTTCCTGCCAAAGCTCCTCGAGGAGGAGCCGACACCCGAAATTGAGGTAACTCAATACGAGATAAAACTCCTCGATTCACTTCTGATAGATAAAATCGTAATAGAAAAGGAAGGCTCGGAGCCGCTTAAGCTCTCAAAGGACGGCGGCGTGTGGTATATCGGCGCGTCGCCGGCTGACGAGGAGCTTTGCGACACTATGACGCTTGCCGTAGAGCAGATTATAAGCGAAAACCGCCTCATAGGCGTCAGCGGCGAAAAGCTTTCGGCATACGGCTTGGACAGCCCCACGCTCACCGTTAAAATCACATCGGGTGCTGACACAAGAGTGCTTAATTTCGGCATTTTGAACTCGTCTATTAACGAATATTATCTTTCGCTCGGTGAGGACAAAAACACGGTATATACCGTATCGGTAGATCTTTTTGACACCTTTAATAAATCTTCTGATGAGCTTTTGGCAAAGGCAGACGAAACCGAGGCGGTAGATACTGCCGAGCAATAATCGTCCATATCAATAAGAGCAATATTTTTCAGGGTCATAAAAATCAATAAAAAACGGCTTTCTCTATATTTTATTATAGAAGAAAGCCGTTTCTTTTTCTCCGAAGCTACTCCAATAAGCAACAAATGATAGCAATATTTGTCTTGTATATGCCAATAGTTTTCTTGTATTAGAAACTATAATAATTTATAATTGAGTAAATACATAACTGTTTGTTGTTTCGACAATTTAATTAATAGGAGGATTTTTATTATGGCAGATATCAATGCTTTCAAAACAAATCAAGAGGTGAAGGTTATTGACGCAACGAAGAAGATGCGTGTCGGCATCATCGGCACGGGCTGGATCGCAGCCTCTCACATAGAGGCTTACAAAAGACAGCCCGACGTTGAGATTGTAGCCGCTGCCGACCTTATTCCCGGCAAGGCTGAAGCCTTTATGAAAAAGCACGGCGTTGAGGGCGTTAAGCTCTACCCCTCACACAAGGAGCTTCTTGACGACAAGAGTCTTATGCTTGACGTCGTATCCATCTGTACTTACAACCGTCAGCACGCAGAGCCTACTATCTATGCGCTTGATCAGGGAGTTAACGTTCTTCTCGAAAAGCCTATGTGCGTAACTATCGAGGAGGCTGCCGAAATCGTAAAGGCGGAAAAGAGAAGCGGAAAGATCATTTCTATCGGCTTCCAGCCCCGCTTCAGCCCCAATATGCAAATGATCAAGAAAATCGTTCAGAGTGGCGAGCTTGGCGATATCTACTACGTTCAGACCGGTGGCGGCCGCCGTCGCGGTATCCCAACCCCCTTCGGAACCTCCTTTATAGAGGACAAAACTGCAGGCCTTGGCGCTCTTGCCGACATCGGATGCTATTCTCTCGACCTCGTTCTGAACGCGCTCGGAAACCCGAAGCCTCTTACCGTTTCAGGCTATAAGTCTGCTTTCTTCGGAACAGACCCCAAATATACAAACTATGTAAAGACGGGACATCCCGAATATGCCGAAAAGTTCGGCGTTGACGACTTTGCAGCCGCATTTATCCGTCTTGAGACCGGAACTATCGTTGACTTCCGTATCTCCTGGGCAGCAAATATCGACACTGCCGGCGACACGATCTTCCTTGGCACAAAGGGCGGTCTCCGCGTTCCCTCGACAGAATGCTGGAACGGCACGCTCGATAAGCCTCTCGTTATCTATCACGAGGTTGCAGGTGAGCAGGTGGAAACCGTCGTTCCGCTCCTTCCCGATATAGACCTTTGGGATGCAAAGGTTCGTTCCTTCCTTGACGCTTGTAAGGAGGGCGGCAAGTCTCCCGTTCCCTCGTCCGATATCATTTACAATCAAGCCATTCTTGACGGTATCGCAAAGTCCTCAATGTTAGGCCGCGAGATCGAAATCAAAATTCCCGAATGTTAATCTGACAGAAAAGCTATAAATAAAAGGCTATTGCAGACAAATACGCTTGCAATAGCCTTCTTGAATAACTAATAAGATAACAGGTACGCCGTATCGGGCAAAAGAAGAGAAGCCCAAATGGACTTCTCTTCTTTTTTTACGATCCGAAAATGTCGCTTCCCGGAACTTCCAGCTCGCCGATTCTCAAGCTCTCCTGATCTACGTTTGCCAAAACGAGAAGCTCGATTTCAGCTGTAGGTGTCTGATAAGATTTCATGATTTCCTCCTAAATTAGTAAAAATTTTCCGAGACATGATTTCATTGTATATTCTATCACGGTTTTTCCATAAAGTCAAGACTTTTTTGATTTTTTTTTATTTTTGTGAAAATTGCCAAAAAAGATCCTGCGTTTCCCCTGTTTTCCCTTGCTCTTTTTGGCAAAATGCACCACAAGGCAAAAGCCTTTATATTAATTGTTTTTCATTTTACGCAGATACGTCTTAATATCCAATCCTGAAAACGATTAACAATTTTCACAGTTATATGGTACAATATAGTGTATAAATTTATCCAAAAAAGCTCTGCCGTTGTTGACAAACAGGAAAAAATAGGTTATAATAAGTAGGTTATATATTATCAATAAATCAAAGGAGTTTCAAAATGACTATTTATGATGAGCTTGTTGCCAGAGGTCTTATCGCACAGGTTACAGACGAGGCTCAGATAAAGGAGCTTGTTAATACAGGAAAAGCTACGTTCTATATTGGCTTTGACCCGACAGCTGACAGTCTGCACGTCGGCCACTTTATGGCTCTTTGCTTAATGAAGAGACTGCAGATGGCAGGAAACCGTCCGATCGCCCTTATCGGCGGAGGAACGGCAATGATCGGTGACCCCTCGGGTCGTACCGATATGCGTTCGATGATGACACGCGAGACTATCGAGCATAACTGCGAATGCTTCAGACGTCAGATGGAGCGCTTTATCGAATTCGGCGAGGGCAAGGCAGAGATGGTAAACAACGCCGATTGGCTTCTCGACCTTAATTACGTTGAGGTTCTTCGTGAGGTTGGCGCTTGCTTCTCGGTTAACAATATGCTCCGCGCCGAGTGCTACAAGCAGAGAATGGAAAAGGGTCTTTCCTTCCTTGAATTTAACTATATGATTATGCAGTCATACGACTTCTACCGCCTCTTCCAGACACACGGCTGTAATTTGCAGTTCGGCGGTAACGATCAGTGGTCGAATATGCTTGGTGGCACGGAGCTTATCCGCCGCAAGCTTGGCAAGGACGCACACGCTATGACAATTACTCTGCTCCTCAATTCCGAGGGCAAGAAGATGGGTAAAACGGCAAGCGGTGCCGTTTGGCTTGACCCCAACAAGACCTCTCCATTCGATTTCTATCAGTATTGGAGAAACATCGGCGATGCTGACGTACTTAAGTGCATCCGTATGCTCACCTTCCTTCCCCTTGAAGAAATCGACAAAATGGATACCTGGGAGGGCAGTCAGCTTAATACTGCAAAGGAAATTCTCGCATACGAGCTTACGAAGTTAGTTCACGGTGACGAGGAGGCAGAGAAGGCGCAGGCAAGTGCAAAAGCACTCTTCTCAACGGGCGGAACTGCCGACATGCCGACAACTACACTTACAGCCAAGGATTTCACAGACGGCGTTATCGACATTCTGACAATGCTTCAGAAGAGCGGACTCGTTCCCTCGAAGTCAGAGGCAAGACGCGCTGTTGAGCAGGGCGGTGTCACGGTTGAGGGCGAAAAAATTACCGATATCAAGACCGTATATACACCTGAGCAGATTGGCGAGGGTATCGTTATCCGCCGCGGCAAGAAATCCTATAAAAAGATCGTTGTTGAAATGTAATATCCAAAAACACTGCCGAGCAAAAGTCCGGCAGTGTTTTTATTTCACCCGGACAAAGAGAAGCACCGCCCAAAAGCGGACGATGCTTCTTTATTTACTTAAATATCATTTGAGATAGCAGACTATAATCAGTCCTCAAGCTCTCTCTCCATCTCCTCCGCCTGAACCTTGGGGTCAAAATTGTACATGGGCTCAATATTCTCGCCCTTCTTCACGCGCTTCAAATAGTTGCGTGTGATCTTAAGAACAACGGGAGAGAGAATAAGAACTGCTATAAGGTTGGGGATCATCATAAGACCATTGAAGGTGTCAGAGATATCCCAGGCAAGAGATGACGTAAGAACGGCACCGAAGATTACCGTGCATACGTGAATAATACGGAAAACGAAGGTAGTCTTTGCACCGAAGAGGTATTCCCAAGCCTTTGAACCGTAGTGTGACCAGCCGAGAACTGTTGTGAATGCAAAGAGGAACATCGCAATAGCGATGAACTTTTCACCAATGTCGCCCCATGAGAAAACAGAGTTGAATGCACCGCCAACAAGAGTAGCGTCGGTATATCCCTCGGCAATCTCACCTGTGATAACGTTGAATACACCGCCATCAAGACCGCCTGCTGTAAGAATTACGAGAGCTGTCATCGTGCAGACAACCATTGTGTCCGCGAACACCTCAAAGATACCCCACATACCCTGCTTTACAGGCTCCTTGATATTCGAGTTTGAGTGAACCATCACAGAAGAACCAAGACCGGCCTCGTTCGAGAAAACGCCGCGCTTGAAGCCCTGTGTAACTACCTTTCCGACAATAGCACCGATACCGCCGCCAACAAACGCCTCAGGCTTGAATGCATTAACGAAAATAGCCTTGAATGCGGGCAATATGTTCATATAGTTAACACCGATAATAACAAGGCTTCCGAGAACGAATGCCACTACCATAAAGGGAACTACCTTCTCTGCAACGTTTGCAATTCTCTTAACGCCGCCAAGTGTGATGATGGCAGTCAGAATCATAATAGCTGCACCGAGAATGATGTTGTAAAGAGAAACGCCCGAGAAAACCTCGATTGAGGAAAGAGCTGAAACGTCAAATGCTGACGCTACGTTTGTAACGATCTTGTTAACCTGACCCATGCTTCCGATACCGAAGGATGCAAGCATTGTGAAGATACAGAAGAGAACGGCAAGAATCTTTCCTACATATTTCATACCCTTCTTTCTTCCAAGTCCGTCAGCGAGGTAGTACATAGCGCCGCCCGACCATTCGCCGTTTTCGTTCTTACGACGATAGTAGATACCGAGAACATTTTCGGCGTAGTTTGTCATCATACCGAAGAATGCGGCAACCCACATCCAGAAAACTGCACCTGCACCGCCAATGCATATAGCCGCTGCAACACCCGCGATGTTACCTGTTCCGACAGTTGCGGCAAGAGCCGTGCAAAGAGCCTGGAAGGGAGAAATCGAACCCTTTTCCTTTGAGTGCTTGATTACATCTTTGTTAAAAAGACTTCCAAGCGTGTGCTTGAACCACAAGCTGATGTGCGCAACCTGGAAAAATTTTGTGAGCACCGTAACGATGATACCTGTGCCAACGAGCAAAAGCAAGCCAAATGCTCCCCAAACGACGCCGTTTATCTCACCGTTTACGCTCTCGATCGTTTTTAAGATCTTGTCCATTTTGAATGAACCTCCTAAAATAAAGTGTTTTGTTAACCGAACACAACCAAAAAACACCGCTAACCTTTTTCGGATAGCGGTGTTAAGAGAAGTCGGTATAACAAAAACATTATATACAAACGTTGTTGCAAATAAATTATCTGTCCTTTTGCCTGAGAGATTATGGCTTGCCATTTGCCCCTTCGGCATTCGCATAAAGCGAACTTCTCCAGATTGCCATCCGTCAGCAGTCTCCGTCAAAAGACACCCGAGAGTATTACCCCTTTGGAAAGGCAAAGCCTTATCTCCTGCTGATTTCATATAGCTGTTATTTAATTTTATTGGGTTTGTTTTTAGAACAAAAATGAATGGTTTTGCTCAGTTTTCGGTTTATTATACACCAAATAATAAGCTTTGTCAATAGTTTTTTATCTTTTTCGACAAAATATATTCATCTTTCGCCCACAAGTGCCTCAAAAAGTTTTGAAAGTCCCCCAAAACTCATTGACAAAGATATTTATATATGTTATAATATTTTTGTATATTATTTAGTAGATGTCGCGAGTACATATTCCGGGCATATACGGAGGTAGATTATGGAAAATAAACAAATAAAAAGCTATGATAAAGAAATTGACATTCTCGATTTTTTGAGCGCTCTCTGGATAAATAAGCTTATTATTATCACTCTTGCTGTCGTTGCTTCGCTTTTGATGGTTGTTAAAACCGTATATTTCACAAACGAAACCTATACGGCGTACGGCGTTCTTTACGTAAGCAACAGAAACGAGAACGATTCTGACGTCTCCTTTGGCGGCGTGAGCAAAAACGACCTCGATTCTGCAAGAACGCTTAGTGATACTTATATTGAAACTCTCAATCTTCGTTCCTTTTTGCTTGACGTGAGCCGTGCAACCAACAACAAATACAGCTGGACGAGCATCAAGAGAATGATGAGCGTTACAAGAATCAACGATACAGAGCTTATAAGAGTTGCCGTTACGGCAGGCAACCCCAACGATGCCTATTCCTTGGCTGACACCATTATAGATAAAGCCGGAAATAAGCTTACCGAGGTTTCAAACGGCGGTACGGTAACTAATCCCGACGAGGTTATTATGCCGGTAGCTCCAAACGACAAGGGTGTTGTTAAAAATGCGGTTTTCGGAGCTATGATAGGAGCATTCCTTGGCGTCGTTGTCGTTATTTTGGCTTCGATTTTTGACAGAAAAATTCACAAGGCAGAGGACCTTACGAAAAAATACGGAATTTCTGTTCTCGGAGAGCTTGTTGACTGACAGAGTCAGCCAAAGCATCGTTTTATGAAACAATGATGTAACGGAGGGTTATAATGAGCACTAAAAACAATTACGCGGAGAGCATCAAGCATATCTTGAGTGAAAACTCCGGCTTTAATACGATAGAAACCTACAAATCAATAAGAACTAATATTATGTTCTCTTTGCCGAAGGCAGAAAACGGTAAGGTTATTGCAGTTACGAGCGCTGTTCCCGGCGACGGTAAATCGACGACCTCGATAAACCTCGCTATCACCTTTGCAGAGCTTGGAGTTAAGGTTGCTCTGCTTGACTGCGACCTTCGCAAGTCCCGTATTCACAGATATCTTCAAATCGAGCGAAATCTGGGTATCACAAACGTTCTTTGTGGCTTCTGCTCATTTGAAGAGGCTGTTAAAAGAGACGTTCGTCCCAATCTTGACGTTCTCACGGCAGGAGAAATTCCTCCGAATCCCGCAGAGCTTTTCGAAACGGCTGAATTTGATAATCTTATCAACAAGCTGAAGGAGGAATACGATTACATATTGATTGACACTCCTCCCGTTAAGGTTGTTACCGATGCCGTTATTATATCCAAGAACGCTTCAGGTATAGTTTTAACAGTCCGCGAAAATCAGACGACTCACGAGGAAATAGAAACCTCGCTTAGCGCACTGAACACCGTCGGAGCTAAAATACTCGGAGCTATCGTTCGTGAATGTGATTCAACGAGAAAGAAATACGGTTATTCAAAGGGAGGCTACTACAGAAGATACGGATACGGAAAACGCGGCTACAACTACAACTATAAAGACGACACAGACGAAGAAACAGAAAGTAAAGATTAAATGATAGATATTCACACACATCTGCTCCCGCAAATAGACGACGGAGCAAAAAGTATTGAGGAAAGCATCTCGATGCTTTCCTCAAGCTTCAAAAAAGGAGTAAGGGCCTGCGCGGCAACACCGCACTGCAGGATCCACGGGGACGACGATATTTCAACGTTTCTTGAAGCACGGAAAAATAGCTATGAGACTCTCTCGGCGGCACTTGCCGAGTCGGCGGAGCCTCTTCCCGAGATTTTTCTCGGCTCCGAGGTTTTTGTTGACAACGATATCTCTCGTTATGCCGGAATCGAGCAGCTCTGTATCAGCGACACGATGCACATTCTGCTTGAATTTCCGATATTCCTTGGGGAAAGAGAGACGTCCGAATGTATTCACGCACTTGCCGTTAAGGGAATAACTCCGATTATTGCTCACGTTAACAGATATCCCTTCGATAGCCATTTGATTGAAGATATTAGCGATTTTAACGTTATATATCAGGTCGATTGTGATCTTTTCCTCTCAATGAAGGGCAGAAAGTATATAAAAAACCTCATAAAAAAAGGATATGTTCCGATTGCCGCAAGTGATATGCATAATATGTCAACGAGAAGCAGTAAGCTTGATTTGGCTTATGCTATGGCAAAGAAGAAATTTCCCGAGTATGCAGACGATATGTTTTTCGGAATTGCAAACGACATTCTTCACGAGAAGCACTAATAAAAAATTCATAAACATTTCAAAAATCACTCTAACAAAAAATCAGCAGGAGACTTCATTTGAAGTCTCCTGCTTTTTATTTCAGTTAATTTTCGAGTTGTAAAAACACAACTTATCCGAGAGCTGCTGCCTCGTTATAGGTTATAGGAGCGTTATCTGTGTAAACAGTAACTGTTTCTCCGCCCTTTGTGAATTCAGCATAACCCTTGATAATAAGAGCTGTGTCAAGGTCTTCATCGGGAATGTTTACAACCGCGATAGCAAACTTAACCTCTGTGTCTGTCTTCTCAAGGATTGTTGTGAAGCCACCCTCTGTTGTGTAAGCAGCCTTCTTAACTGCTGCAGCCTCATTGTCTGCAAGAGCAGCTGTTCCGCCGTATCCAACGAGAGTATAGCCTTCAGCTTCCAATTCTGCAAGGCACGCAAGGTCGAATGTGAATACTGCACGGAGACCATTGTAGCCCTCTGTGCGAACAGAGTAACCAATCATGCTGATAGCATCAGCAGGCTTTGCGGGGTAAACGATCGTTACACTCTTTGCATAGTTAGCAGTTGCGTCTGCTGTATGCTTTCCTTCAACAAAAGCCTTGAACTCGTTCATTCTCGTAGCTGTTGTGCCTCCGTCATCAACCACGATTGTCAAGTCTGTTGTATTTGTGAATACACCATTAAGTGCGCCACCAAAGTTATTAAAGCTTGCATTGCCTGCAGAGCCAACGCTGATATTAGCGCCAACCTTGAGGGTGATTGCCATATTTGCTCCACAGCCTGTG
>JAZRJC010000049.1:0-6100 GCA_045645605.1 Eubacteriales bacterium
GCTTTCACGAGATTTATTTCTGCCCCCGGTATGTGGCTTCAGCATATAACCACCATCGAGCCTGACGACGATATGATCGAATGTGCTATCCGTGCCTTCGTAGAGGTTATTCCCGAGGACGAAAAATCAGATAATTTCTGACAAGCTTCAGTTTACGCTATAATGAAAGGAGTTTGACAAATTATGACAAACAAAAAATTTTCAACACTCAAAATGGTTGAGCTGGCATTTTTGACAGCGGTAGTTTTAGTTTTACAGTTGACGGGAACAGCTATCAAGATTTCCGTGCTCGGAACAAGCGTAAGCCTCGTTCTCATTCCGATAGTTTTAGGTGCCGTTATGATAGGCCCTTCTGCCGGCGCTTGGCTTGGCTTTGTTTTCGGAGCAGTAGTGTTTCTTATGGGCGCCTTCGGTCTTGACGCCTTCACTCAGATGATGGTTGCCGACAACCCGATTATGACCTTTATCATTTGCTTTGCAAAGGGTATTCTGGCAGGCTTGGTTGCGGGAATCGTTTATAAGGCTTTAATAAAGAAAAACAGAATTTTGGCCACATTTGCAGCGGCGGCGGCAGCTCCGATTGTCAACACGGGGCTCTTCATTCTCGGCTCGCTTGTGATGTCGGGAACGTTCGAGAAGAACGCGTCAAATCTCGGAATTACAGACGGAATGTCAATTTTTTACTTCCTCGTAATCGTTTGCGCTGGTGTAAATTTCATCTTCGAGCTTTTGCTCAATATCGTAGCGTCCCCCGTAATCATTCGTGTTTCGGATGCTGTCGGAAAGGTTTTGGGCAAGAAAAACAAGGCGTAATTCATACATATAGAATAAACAGAGGCTGTCCGCAAAAACGGACAGCCTTTTTTATGAAATTGACACTTCGATTTCTGATTTTTTCTTCATTCTCTTCAATATCATTTTTAATTTCGGGGTATTATAGCGTAATGCAAGAGTAGGCAGGATGTTTAAGAACAAATTGACCACAGCTATGGGCAGAGCAACCGAGAGCGAGCACACGTTCGGGATGAGAAGCATTGGCAGAAATCCTATCGGATATGAAAGCCTGTGCGTAAGCACGCCTTTATTACATTCAATAATGAATTTTTCAATATATTCGGGACTGTCGGGCTCGGCTAAATATTTCTTGCTGAAGCCGCCAAGTCCGCCAAGCTCCCAAACCTTGTCCTTCCAGAGCCTTACCTTTATTTTTTTGTAAAAATTCTTTTCGGCATCCGACACGGCATAAAGTGGATTATCTATGCCGAAAAGCCTATCGGGCAGCTTGTTGATAATGATAGCAATAAGACCGTCAAGGGCGAATTCTGCCGCCGTGCAAAGACAAACGAGCGATATCACAAGGCTCGGCGGAGCTATCCCCGTGGCGATATTGATGGCAGAAATCAAAAGCATCGCCGTGCCGATTACAGATAAATATAATTTCATTTTTATTCTTCACCGTACCGAAGAGGCTTCCCATAAAATTCCTCGTAGGTCGCTTTCCAAGCCTCGTAATTTCTCTCCATCATATCCTTCTTTGCCGCTCTGTAGGAAAGGCTCTCGTCGGGGTAAATTGCAGGAAGTATATGAAGCGTATATTCCTGAACCAAAAAGCCGTCGCCGTCTGGCACGTCACTGTCCTCCATCGTTATAAATATCGGAACGATGGGGGCTTTATTACGAACGGCAAGAGAAAACGCACCGTCCTGCATAGGCCTCGGCTTTCTGTAATTCCACCACATTCCCTGCTCGGGATATATAAGGATGGTTTCTCCTCTGCCAAGAAGAGCTGCAAATGCCGACAGAAACTTTGCCATCGTTGCCTTTTGGCTTGAGAGCGGCAGGGTGTTACAATACCTCATAAAAAGGCCGAAGGGCTTTGGCGGATTTGTGTAATTGCCCTCTCGGATGACCTTATATAGAAGCTTCCCATCCATATGATCGCGAAGCGCTACCCACACCGCATAGTTGTCGCCGACGCTGAAATGATTGCAGGTAACGATTCTGCCCCCCTTAACCGAGCTGAAATTCTCGATACCACGAATCTCTTTTATTATAAGCTGTCTGTTGGCGATCATCTTGTCGAAGAAGCGCGCTCCGAGGATATTGGCGATTTTATTCTTTATTTTATTCGAAATCTTTTCGTTCAGATAGTCTATATCGTCCGGCATAAGAGGATAGGTTTCGGGGTCGTCCTCAACGTCAAGATGCCATAATTCTTTTTTCTCAAGCTCGGAGATTCTTCTCTGCAGCTCCAGCTTGTGAGCAGATTTTTCCATAAGGTTAACTCCTCCCGATAAGATTTGAAAAGGTGTGGCGCGACGCGGCTATCACTATTGCGTGTTCAATAATCCCGACAGCCTCCGCTTCCTTCCTCGCTCTCTCGGACGTGCCGAAGTCCGCCCTGTTTTGACATATCTTTTGGTAAAACGGAGATTTTTCAGCATACTGCCAGAAAAATTCACCGTCAATCACGTCATCGTATTGCCAGGGCTTCTTATAAAGCGCATAGTGAACTATATTTTTTTCGCCGTCGCACGCAAGCGGCATAGGCTCTTTGTTCCAGCCGTTTGGCAGCATATAAATTTTGCCTTGGCAGAGGTAATTCAGGTATGCCTGATCGGGATCAAGCAGGTCAAAATTATATTTGGTAATAAGCTCGACAAATTTTTCTTCAATTTTGTTCTCTCTGAAGGCGGCAAGATTTATCAGAAGGACTCCTGCGTTCACGTATCCGTCGGGATCGACACCGAGCGCACGCTCTGCATAAAGCCGAAACTCCGCCGTGTTCTGAACGAATTGCTCGGGGGCGGCCGCCAGAATGTTCTCGCCTATAGGCGTGTTGTAAAGACGGGATATGTCGCCAAGAACGACAAGGTCGCTATCAAGATATACGATCTTATCGTACCCCGGAAAAAGCGATGCGATAAAAAGGCGATAATAGGTTACTACCGAAAAATGATAAACGTCCTTAAAATGCGATTTTATATTTTCCAGATGCTTTGAAATATCAACGAACTCTATCGCAAATCCGCATCGCTCACGCAGCCTGACCTTTGCAATATTTTCGGGCTGAAGCCCCGTATTCAGAACTATAATTCTGTAAGCGTACTCCTTTGAAGCGTTGTCAATAAGCGAGGCGATGGCAACGTCAAGGTAGGGTATATAATTATCGTCGGTCGAAAAGAAAATCGGAATTTCTTTAGTCATCTCTGTACTCCTTTGGCTCGGGGGTGAAATATCGTATATCATATCGAATTTATTATACCTTTACAGCGGCGGCGGGTCAACCTAATTATGAGAGAGGCCGCTCTACTCATCGGATTCTACGACTCTCCATTTCGTAGAGAGCTAATTTCGCTTCGCGAAATTGATTTTGCAAAGCAAAATAAAAAGACCCGTTTCACTAAAACAGGTCTTTTTTTTATGAAGTTTATTATTTGCTTTTCGGTTTTTTAATAAAGGACCACAGAACGATTACAATTTGTCCTGCAACGCCCAACAAATAGATGAGCGAAACGTCGATTCTGAAATACGAGAAGGTAATATGTATTGTTGCGAGTATCGACCACATAAGCGCCGATATTATAAGATAATTGTGTCGGGGATTAAACCAAACCGAATTGAAGACCAGCTTCACGATTAACACAACCGGCAAGGTATAAACGAAATACAGCCATTGGAACGTTATTTTATTTATGATAAGGGTAGTGATAATGAATGCAAAAATGGCGATAGTCCATCCGCAGCCCTCGGCAATATAGGATATGGCGCGGCGGCTGTAGCTTGATTCGCTCGCTTTTTTCTCTATGATGACCTTTTCGGCATTCTCTCTTTTCACAAGATAGTCGAGCGAGACACCGAACAGGTCGGCAATCTCAACCAATATCGAAATATCGGGAGAGGATTCTGCCCGTTCCCATTTGGATACCGTCTTATCAGAATAATTCAGCTTTTCGGCAAGCTCCAGCTGGGTCATATTATTCATCGTGCGGAGCTCGGCTATGTTTTTGGCAATATTGCTTTTTATATCTTCCACCGGATGTCCTCCAAATAATCTTTAGCCTTTGTATATTTCTTGTAATGCTTGTTGATGTAACTTTATGCTGTGACTATTATATCATAAAAATGATGGAGTGTCAATAAGGTGAGGATTTGGTGAAGGTGTGCTTCTCGTGCCGCAAGACACACTAATTATTGTTTTTCTTTGCGGTGTTAATTGATGAAATAAGAATTTTCTTTAACTCAATACAATTTTCAAGAATTATCTTATCATCATAATAACCGCTTTCTATAAGCAGTTCAATCCAATATTCACTTTCCGAACATTCTTTTAATGCTATTTGAAGCTTGGCAATAAAATCATTCTTGCTGTGTCCATAAAAAGCTTCTCTTACGTTTGCACCAATACTTGTACCACTGCGAATAAGTTGATTTGTAAGTACACTTTCCCTTTTTTCGCTTTTTACTTTATTGCATACTTTGATTATATCTAATGCAAATTGCTTTGATTTAGTAAGTAACGGACTATCCATAAACTAACTCCCTTTTTAACGCCCTCACTTTTGCGAGTTTGCATTTTAACTTTTTCCTTATTCACTATTACCTATTACTTTCCAAAAATCGGCAAGCTGGGTTAGTGAAGAGTGAAGAGTGAAGAGGTAATAAGTAAAATCGACAAGATTCAAGAGAACCTTGCCGATTTTTGGCGCGCCACGCAGGATTCGAACCTGCGACCTACCGGTTCGTAGCCGGGCACTCTATCCACTGAGCTAGTAGCGCATTAGTATTCTTTTCGTTTTGCAAACAAAAGGTTGCTCAACATTGGTATATTATATCACCTCCCCCCGCTTTTGTCAATAGAAAATAAAAAAATTTTCTTTATTTTTTTGATATTTGCGGAAAAATCTGATTTGTCATTAAAATATTCACCCCTCTCACTGTCGCTTTGCGTCGATAAGTTAATATCCAAAATATTAAAAACCACTTGACATTTTTTTCTTTGTGTGACATAATATATATGTATAGTTTCAAAAATTTTGAAAGGATTTTTACAATGGCAGCAAAATTAAATGACATTTTTGCTAAATTTGCGATAGATACGCAGATTGACGCGGGAAATGCAGTAATTGAAAATTACGGAAGCGGTCATATCAACAGTACCTTTATAACTATAACAGAGCCTAAATACATATTGCAGAAAATCAACGTAAACGTCTTCAAGTCTCCCGAAAATCTCATGAAGAATATCGTTGAGGTAACCGAGCATATCGCGAAAAAGTTGGTTGCCGAGGGCAGCAACCCCGAGAGAGGAACGCTTACTGTTGTTAAGGCTAAGGACGGCAAGCTTTTCTATAAGACAGAGGATGATGAATATTATAGAATTTTCAAGTTTATAGACGGTATTTCTCATCAGACTATCGAATATCCCGAGCAGTTCTACCGCGCGGCAAAGACCTACGGAAAATTCCAGAAGATGCTCGCCGACTTTGATGCCGATAAGCTTTTCGATATCATTCCGAATTTCCACAACACCCCCTGGAGATTTGGAAATCTCCAGGCTGCTATTGAGGCCGACAAGTGCGGCAGACTCGCATCTGTCAAGGCTGACGTTGATTTTGCTCTTTCCTTTGCTGACAAGATTTCTTATATTACCGACGGGATTGCAGACGGAAGAATCCCGCTTCGCGTAACTCATAACGATACGAAGCTCAACAATTTCCTCTTCGATAAGGAAAGCGACGAATGTATCTGCGCTATCGACCTTGATACCATTATGAAGGGCTCTTTGCTTTACGACTACGGAGACGCGCTCAGAATCGGCGGCTCAAGTGCGGCTGAGGACGAAACAGATCTTTCTAAGGTTTATTTCTGCGAAGGTCCGTTTGAGCAGTTCACAAAGGGCTTCCTTGAGGAGCTTCTTCCCGTTCTCTCTGAAAGAGAGCTTGAGCTTCTCCCCTACAGTGCTATGCTTATGACGTATGAGGTTGGTATCCGCTTCCTCACAGACTATCTTGAGGGCGTCGTGTACTTCCACACACCGTATCCGGACCATAATATCGACAGAGCACGTAATCAGCTGAAGCTCGTTGCCGATATTAAC
>JAZRJC010000050.1:0-2221 GCA_045645605.1 Eubacteriales bacterium
TGGGGATAACCTTATCGCAATACGTGCGTGCAAGAGTCAGCGCGTCAACACTGCCTCTCTTCTCCGCAGCATCTGAAACCGCCTTCTGCAAGGAGGTTAAAGCCTTGTACATCTTATCGGAATTTGCCGAAAGTTTTGTAAGAAGCTCTGTTTCAAGCAGGCTGTTGTGACCCAAAACTCTGCGTTTTGCCTCCTCTGCCGCGGCAACGTCACCAGAATACTTGATAACTGCGCCTATAATGTCCTTCTTTACCATCTCAATCATAGTAACAGCTTCAATTCTCACAAGCTTTGAATAGGTTTCAAGCAAAATTTCTTTTCTTGATTCCATCTCGGCACCCGTAAAAATCTTATGAGACGAAAAGAGCTTTACGTTCTTTTCATCGGTAAAATGAGGATAAACGTCAACGCTCCTCGGATAATTAGGAAGACCTCTCTTCTCTGCCTCCCTCTTCCACTCCTCGGAATATCCGTTACCGCTGAAAATTATGCGTCTGTGCTCCTTTATCGTACGCTTTATAAGGGCATTAAGCGAGGCGTCAAAGTCCTCTGCCGCTTCAAGCTCGTCCGCAAACTGACGAAGCTCCTCCGCAACCGCAGTATTAAGAACGATATTGGCATCTGCAATCGACGCCGATGAGCCGATCGAACGGAACTCAAATTTATTGCCCGTAAACGCGAAGGGAGAGGTGCGATTACGGTCGGTCGTATCCTTTGTAAAGGACGGAATAACGTGAACGCCAAGCTCAATGCTTGATTTGTTTCCAACGTACTTGCTTCCTATTTCAATAGAATGGAGAATGCTCTCAAGCTCCTCGCCTAAAAACATAGAAAGAATTGCAGGAGGTGCTTCATTTCCGCCCAGACGGTAATCGTTTGAATAGGTTGCCGCCGACAGACGAAGAAGGTCTGCATATTCGTCAACAGCCTTAATTACAGCCACAAGGAAAACCAAAAACTGTGCGTTCTCTGCAGGAGTTTTTCCGGGATCAAGAAGATTAAGTCCTGTATCCGTACAAATCGACCAGTTATTGTGCTTGCCGCTTCCGTTAACACCCATAAAGGGCTTTTCGTGAAGCAGACAAACCAAATCGTGCCGAAGGGCAATCTTTCTCATAAGCTCCATCGTAAGCTGATTCTGGTCAACTGCAAAATTTGCCGATATATAAACGGGCGCTAATTCGTGTTGTGCGGGAGCAACCTCGTTGTGCTTTGTCTTTGAGGGGATACCAAGCTTCCAAAGCTCGTCGTCAAGCTCCTTCATAAAAGCCGCAACACGGGGCTTTATCGCTCCGTAATAATGGTCATCAAGCTCTTGTCCCTTGGGAGCAGGCGCGCCAAACAAGGTTCTGCCCGTATATAAAAGATCCTCTCGGCGGTCATAGAGCTTTTTGTCAATCAAAAAATATTCCTGCTCGGCACCAACCGTTATCGAAACGTGCTTTGCCGTGTCGTTTCCGAAAAGTCTTATAATACGAAGTGCCTCTCGATTGATATCCTCCATAGAACGAAGAAGAGGAGTCTTTTTATCAAGCGTTTCGCCGAAATATGAGCAAAGAACTGTTGGTATAAAGAGAGTGCCGTCCTTTACAAATGCATAGGAGGTAGGGTCCCATGCCGTATATCCTCTTGCCTCAAAGGTTGCACGCAAGCCGCCCGAGGGGAATGACGAAGCATCCGTCTCACCCTTAATAAGCGCCTTACCTGAAAACTCCATAATTACTCGTCCGTCAGAGCAAGGAGTGATAAAGCTCTCGTGCTTCTCGGCCGTAACTCCCGTCAGAGGCTGAAACCAATGCGAATAGTGAGTGGCCCCCTTCTCGATTGCCCAATCTTTCATAGCGTTGGCAATTCCGTTTGCAAGAGTTATATCAAGGCTTTTCCCTGCTTCAACAGTTTTATGAAGTGCTTTATATACGTCCTTTGGAAGTCTCTCTCTCATAACCTCGTCATTAAAGACCATACTTCCAAAAATTTCAGAAACGTAGCTTGTCATAAAAATCCCTTTCATCTCGTTATGATAAAAATTATAATCCATTTTATATTTTATCATATTATAAAAGGAATGTCAACATGAAAAGACATAATTGTCCTCAAAAATACAAGCTAAATATCCTATCTGTTTTTTCTCTTGAACAAAAAAATCCCCCTTAAAGCGAAGGCTTTAAGGGGGAAATATTATTGATTATAAAAGTTAATCGTATTTAGCGTCATTAAGAAC
>JAZRJC010000051.1:0-15994 GCA_045645605.1 Eubacteriales bacterium
TTTTTTGAAAAATATAAAGAAATTTTTGAAAAACTATTGACAAACGCGAGAAAGTATGCTATCATATTATCACTTTAGCACGATAAAGCGCAAAAGCAATAGTGCAAAACAAATTTTATTTATATCAGGAGAAAACAACAATGAAAAAGATTTTAGCTCTTATTCTCGCACTTATGATGTGCACATTCTGCCTCGTTTCTTGCGGCAGCGGCGATTCAAAGGACAATGTGGCAGACAAAGTAGTAGGAACAGATGCAGAAGAGACAAACGCTGACACAGTGGCTGACACTACGGGTGACACTGTGGCTGACGCAACCGTATCCGACATTCAGAAGATTAAGGATGCCGGCAAGATTCTCGTTGGTATCACAGACTTCGCTCCTATGGACTATGAGGACGAGAACGGCGAATGGATCGGCTTTGACGCTGATATGGCAAAGGCATTTGCAGAAAAGCTCGGTGTTGAGGCTGAGTTCGTTGTAATTAACTGGAAGAACAAGATCCTTGAGCTTGACAGCGGTATGATCGACTGCGTTTGGAACGGTATGACACTCACAGACGAGGTTAAGGCTGCTATGAGCTGCTCAAATGCTTATTGCAACAACCAGCAGATCATCATCGTTGATAAGGATATGGCAGATGATTATACTACGATCGACGACTACAAGTCACTTATGTTTGCAGTTGAATCAGGCTCTGCAGGAGAAGCTGCAGCTAAGGCAAACGGACTTAACTACATAGCAGTTGACGATCAGGCAAAGACACTTATGGAAATCAAGTCAGGTATGTGTGACGCTGCAATCATAGACTCTCTCATGGCAGGCGCTATGGTTGGCGAGGGAACAGCATACGAAAACCTCACATACACACTTGGTCTTACAACTGAGGAATACGGCGTAGGCTTCAGAGTTGGCTCTGACCTCACAGCTGAATTTAACGCATTCCTTGCTGAGGCTATTGCAAGCGGTCAGGCTGATGCTATTGCTGAAGCATACGGCGTTCAGGCGGCACTCGTAAAATAAGATACGCTGAATTTAAGAATTTATAAAAATCAAATTCGAAGCAGAGGGCTGTTCAAGCTCTCTGTTTCGGTCTGTTTTCCTGTAAATATAAAAGATAAATTAAGGATGAGCTTTTATGAACTTTCGCCCGATTATTGACCTATACAATACGATAGCAGAGCAGTTTCCCATTGTTTTTCCCGCGCTCAACGAGGGATTTATCGTTACGATCAAGCTTTTTGCCGTGACGCTTGTGGGAGCTATTCCGCTTGGACTTATAATTTCATTTCTTTCGATGTCAAGCTTCAAGCCACTCTCGGCGGTGACGAAAACATTCGTTTGGATTATCAGAGGCTCGCCTCTTATGATTCAGCTTCTGATAGTTTTTTATTTCCCCGGATATGTGCTGAAGGACCCTATCTGGCGTGATTTTAATGACGGCAGGTTCGTGGCGGCGGCAGTTGCTTTTATCATAAACTACGCCTGCTATTTCTCGGAGATATTCCGCGGCGGAATACAGAGTGTTCCCGTGGGTCAGGGCGAGGCAGGTCAGGTGCTTGGAATGACTAAATCACAGGTTTTTTTCAAGGTAACGCTTATTCAGATGATAAAAAGAATCGTGCCTCCTATGTCAAACGAAATTATCACTCTCGTTAAGGATACCTCTCTTGCAAGAGTAATTGCAAATATTGAGCTGCTCAAGATGGGCGAAAACTTTATAACGGGGCAGAACGGTATCAGCGGTCAGGTTTGGCCACTCTTCTTCACGGCAATTTACTATTTGCTCTTTAGCGGAATTCTCACAATTCTTTTTGGAAAGATCGAAAAGAAACTTTCATATATCAGGAGTTAAGGTATGGCGGCATTAGTTGTAGAAAATATTCAAAAAAGCTTCGGCAAGACCGAGGTTTTGAAAGATATAAGCTTCTCTCTTGAGAGGGGCGAGGTGCTTGCCATAATCGGCTCATCGGGAAGCGGAAAAACAACCTTTTTGCGTTGCTTAAACTTTCTTGAGGCTCCAAATTCGGGCAAAATTACGGTTGGCGATACGGTAGTATATGACGGGCATGACAAAAAGAGAAAAACAGCCAAGGAAAAAAGAGAAAATCAGCTCAAATTCGGCCTTGTTTTCCAGTCCTTCAATCTTTTCCCCCAATATACGGTTCACAAAAATCTGACCCTTGCAGCAACTCTTGCGGCAAAGTCGAGATTCCGAAAGGAAAGGACTCCGCACGCAGAGCGAGTTGCGGCACTTGATGAAATCAACAAGAAGGCGGATGATCTTCTTCAAAAGGTAGGACTTACCGAAAAGAGAGACTTTTATCCGAGCCAATTATCAGGCGGACAGTGTCAGAGAGCGGCAATTGCGAGAGCGCTTCTGCTCAACCCTGAGGTGCTTTGCTTTGACGAGCCGACATCAGCTCTTGACCCCGAGCTTACGACCGAGGTTTTGCGTGCTATAAAGTCACTGAAGTCGGACGACAGAACGATGGTTATAGTTACGCATGAGATGAGCTTTGCAAGAAATATAGCAGACAAGATTATGTTTATGGCAGACGGCGTTATCGAGGAGATGGGTACTCCCGAGGAGATTTTTGATAATCCCCAAAGCCCCAAGCTTCGCGCCTTTTTGCAGACAGAAGAAATTTAATTTTAATAAATACACAAAATAGGTTTATCCCATCGGGATAAACCTATTTTTATTATTTAAGTATTTTCGTTATTAGCCGATAGCCTTTTCAATAAATTCGGGCATATCCTCAAGAAGAATGATACCGTCAGCCTCTCTCAAAGCCTCGCCGCCCGTAATCCAAAGTGCCGAGCCAAAGTATCCTGAATAGGTTTCAACGAAGGCAAGCTTGTATCCGTCCTCCTTCGCTTGATTTATAATATCAACAAGCTCATGGCAGGTGAACAGGTCGTGATTCTTCTGAGAAACAGAGGTGAGCCCGCCGGTTACACCCCATTCGGGAATACCCATAGGCTTATTAGCATTCATAAGAGTATTCATCCATTTTAATGCGTTGAAGCCGCAATCTCCGATATTTCTGCTGTTGTTCTCATTGATGTACCAGTCCATACCAATAAGATCGCATTTATCATTACCGGGATAGTAGAGTGCCATGCTATCGTAGTCACCGTACGCATTAGGAGAATAAGTCCAAAGAATATTATCGAGACCGAGGTCATCTACGTAATAATCATATACGTAATTCCACATATTGCGAAGATCATCGCCTGTAAGAGGAAGATCCTCGTTGTTAGCACACCACCAGAACCAGTTGCCGTTTGCCTCGTGCATAGGGCGGAAGGATACGGGAAGTCCCAAGTCCTCGAAGGCTTGATATATCTCTGCGTAATAGTCTAGCTGTTTTTTCCATTTTTTATTAAACTCTGTGCCGTCAACGAAGAGAGAATCCCACTGCTCCTTAGTTCCGATTACTCCGCGGTGAATCGAGTCTTGCAAGACTATAGATCCGTCTATTTGCTTGACTTCAATGACTCTTTCAACATCATTTGGGTTTTGCCAATGGCAGAAGGTTGTAACGATACCGCCTCTTGAGGCAAACTCAAACAGTTCGCAGACTGCTTGGCTTACTTCAGAGCGAGTCATATTGCCTATATAACAGCCAACCATATCGAAAACGATGGAAGCGGGAGCAGAGCCGATTCTTTCTTTAAGCTGTGATTCAAGCTCTCCAACCGTTGCAACGCCGCCGCCCCAATGCTCGCCGTAAAGCGTCTCGTTCTGCTTTGTGGCGTACTTATAGATTGCGAGCAGCTCCTCCTTCGTGGTATAGGGAAGAGATATCTTTTCCAGCTTACCCTCGAAATTATTCTTTGCGGTGATATTAACGTCAGTGCCGTGACTTCCGTCAAGGTAGGATTCAAAATGCTCAAGTGCCTTCTGGAAGCTGCGGTAGCTTCCTCTTATATAAAGGTTGCCGTTTTCTATCTTCATACTATAGTCATAGTAATCGTAGCTTTGGCGGTCAAGAATGATATACTTGTCCCCGTCCGGAAGAGCTGTTCCTTCTTCAACCGGCAGGTTTATTTCCATATAGTTCCAAGCGATTTCCTCGGAAAGCTTTTGGCCGTCCTCGATTTCGTCAAGTGCGAAAATCTTGAATTCGGAAATGTCAACCCCATCAATTTTAATAGAATTGATTTTGAATTCCTTTATATATTGAAGTCCGTCCGCCGAAGGATAATAGACTTCCTTTGTGTCTGTCTTTAACAGGTTGCGAAGGAAGAAGCCGACGCCTTCAAAGGTGGATCTTTCAGAACCACCGATAATTACGATGCTTTCTCCGTCCTTTTTGATAACGTAGTCGGTAGCTTTTAATTCTTCCGAATCAATAGTGTGATGCTTTGAGTCACCGATGACTATTTTGTTTGTGCCTTTACGAGCCGCGTAGTCTGTTTTAAGCTTGAAGTCTGTGCCGAGCGCTTCATTAAGAGATGAGATAAAATCCGTAGCCTTTTCCTTTAATTCGTCTGATGCGTCATTGGCAACTACGATAGAGTAGGATTCAATATCCTCAATTTTTTCGAGCTGAACTGTTGCCAAAAGCTCGCGGTCAAGCTCTTCTTGAGTTTTCTCTTTGTTCTTTTCCTCGCCGCAGGAGACGATAAGAAAAAGAGAGAGGAGGAGAACTAATAAAAATATTGATATTTTTTTCATTTTGTACCTCTTGTTTGTCCCTTTGTAAATTTTTTAGTTACCGCAATACCTGTAATGAAAAACCGTTTCTCTTTTACACGTATTGGGTAACCAAAAATTTTATTTGCCCAGAGCGTTTTTGATGATGTCTGGCATATCGTCAAGAAGAACGATTCCTTCTGTTTCGTTGAGCACCTCTGAATATTCAAGCCATGTTGTTGCACCGAAATATCCGGAAAATGCTTCAATGAATGTAATAGTAACGCCTCCGGCTTTTGCAGCCTTTATAAGATTGACAAGGTTGTAATTGTTGAAGAACTTTGCGGTTTCCTCTTTTGTTTTGAGCTGAAGATTTCCGGGTAAGCCCCATTCGGAGAAGCCGGTAGGCTTTCCGTAGCTCAAAAGTGCACGGAAGTCGCTTCTTTCTTCAAGCGGATCTATACCGTACCAGTCCATACCGATGAGATCGCACTTGTCATCACCCGGATAGTAGGAGATTACACTTTCGACACTACCATAGTTTGGTGCATAGATCCAAAGAATATTGTCAAGCTCGAGTTCATCGTAATATGAACGAACGTAAAGCCACATTTCACGAAGGTCTTCGCTTGTAAGATAGGATTTCATTCCCCACCAGAACCATTCGCCATTAGCCTCGTGCATAGGACGGAAGGTTACGGGAAGACCGAGATCCTTGAACGCCTGATATATTTCAGCGTTACAGTCAAGCTGAGCCTTCCAGCTCTTGTTATACTCTGTTCCATCGATGAAGAGGGAATCCCAGAGCTCCTTTGAGCCGACTGAGCCTTGGTGGATTGAGTCTTGCAGCTTATACGTGCCGTCCCATTGTTTAACCTCTAAGAATCTTCCTTGTTCGTTGGGGTTTTGCCAATGGCAACCGGTTGTTATAATTCCGCCTCTTGAAGCAAACTCAAGTGCCTCGCAAATTATTCTGCTTGTATCCGAACGGGTAGACGTGCCTATATAAACACTAAGCATATCGTAAGAGATAATGGCAGGGCCGTCGCCGACGTCTGCGCGAATTGTCGATTCAAGCTCCTCAATTGAATAATAACCGCCGCCAAGATGCTCTCCGTAAAGGGTTTGATTAGTTTTGGTGGCATATTTGTAAATTTCGAGAAGCTCTTCTTTAGAGTTATAGGGAAGCGTTACCTTATCGAGCGCTCCGCTGAGATTATCGTCGGCAGTGATGTTAACGTTGGTGCCGTGACTTCCGTCAAGGTAGCTTACAAGAGCATCGAGCGCCTTCGGGAAGCTGCGGAAGCTTCCCTTAACGTAAAGATTACCGTTCTCAATTGTCATGCTATAGTTATAGTAATCATAGCTCTGACGGTCAAGTATTATGTATTTGTCACCGTCGGGAAGAGTTACGTCTCCCTCAACCGGAATTTCAATTCCGAGATATTCCCAGCCGATGTCATTAGCAAGGGCCGCACCCTCCTCGATATTGTCAACGGCAAAAATTTTGAATTCGGAGATATCAACTCCGTCGATTTTAAGTGAGTCGAGTTTGAATTCTATTACGTATTCAAGTCCGTCACCTATGGGATAGTAGATTTCCTTGGCGTCTTTCTTTAAGAGATTGCGAACAAAGAAATCAACGCCAAGGAAGGTCGCTTTTTCAGATCCACCAATAATTACGATGCTTTCCCCATTCTTTTTGATAACGTAGTCGGTAAACCTCATCGTTTCAGAGTCAATATCGTGGTGCTTTGAGTTACCGATGATTATTTTGTTAGTTCCTTTACGAGCCGCGTAGTCTGTTTTGAGCTTGAGATTTGTACCGAGTGCGTTATTAAGAGATGTGACAAATCCCCCAGCCCTATCCTTCAGCTCGTCGGATGCAGTGTCGGCTACGACGATGGTATATGAGTCTATATCCTCGATTTTTTCGAGCTGAACAGTTGCCAAAAGCTCAAGATCAAGCTCTTCTTGAGATTTTTCGTTGTCCTTTTCCTCTCCGCAGGAGACTATAAGAAAAAGTGATACGAGGAGAATCAATAAACATATTGAGAATTCTTTCATTTTGTACCTCTTACTTCTATTTAATAACTTAATATTATCCAAGAGCGTTTCTTATGATATCGGGCATATCGTCAAGAAGGATAATTCCGGGTGTTTCATTGAGAGCCTCTCCACCCAGGATCCAGGTGGTTGAGCCGAAGTAGCTGCTATAGGTTTCAAGGAAAGTGATACTGAAGCCTGCTTTCTTTGATGACGTTATAATGTCAACAAGCTCCTGACAGGAGAATTTTTTTGCCGCCTCTTCCTTTGAAAGACTTGAAAGCCCTCCTGTTAAGCCCCATTCGCAAAGCCCGGTGGGCTTGCCGTATGCAAGAAGATCACGATAACCGTAATATTCATAGCCTACGTTTCTGGTGCTCTGGGAGTCGATATACCAGTCCATACCGACAAGATCGCACTTGTCATCTCCGGGATAATACATTGTTATGTAGGTATTGCCACCCGTGTATGGGTTAGGAGAATACGTCCAGAGGATATTGTCAAGCTGGAGCTCGTTTACGTAATAGTCGTATACGTAATTCCACATATTACGAAGATCGTTGCCATTGAGCATACAATCTTCGTGGTTATAAGACCACCAGAAGTTACCCGTATTTGCCTCGTGCATAGGACGGAAGGTTACGGAAAGACCGAGATCCTTGAATGCCTGATAAACCTCGGCGTTACAGGTAAGCTGTGCCTTCCATTTCGTGTTATATTCGCTTCCTTCAACGAAAAGGGAGTCCCAAAGCTCTTTTGAGCCGATAGAGCCACGATGGATCGAGTCCTGCAATATAAACTTGCCGTCTGCTTGCTTAACCTCTATGATTCGGGCTTCTTCATTAGGATTCTGCCAATGGCAATAGGTTGTGATAATACCGCCCTTTGCCGCGAATTCAAGCGCCTCGCAAATAACCTGGCTTGTATATGAACGAGAAACCGTACCAATATAATTACCGAGCATATCGTAAGCGATTATAGCAGGGCCGTCGCCAACCGTCTCGCGAATTTTTTCTTCAAGCTTCGCAGGCGTGGAAATGCCGCCTCCAAGATGCTCGCCGTAAAGGGTATAATCGCTGTCCAAGACGTACTCATACATAGCAAACAGCTCTTCCTTTGTACTGTAAAGAGGTGTAACAGTAGGGAGCGTGCCTGAGAGGTTGTCGGCAGACGTGATATTAACGTCAGCACCGTGACTGCCGTCAAGATAGCTTACAAGGTTATCAAATGCTGTTTGGAAGCTGCGGAAGCTTCCTCTAACGTAAAGATTGCCGCCCTCGAGCGTCATACTGTATTCGTGATAATTATAGCTTTGACGGTCAAGAATAATGTATTTTTCACCGCCGGGAAACTCCACCCCTCTTTCAATAGGGAGAGAGACTCCTATATATTCTTTTTTAATATTATCCGCAAGAACCATGCTTTCTTCAATGCCGTCAACGGCGAAGATCTTGAATTCGGAAATATCAACCCCGTCGATTTTGAAGGATTTAACCGGAAAATATTTTATCTGCTCGGAAATATTTTCTGTTGAAGCGTCTATTCCGATGCCGTTTGTTGTCTCATCGTCGCCCTTATTATCTCCGCAGGAGGCAATAAGGAAAAGTGATATGAGAAGAACTAATAGGACTATAGATATTTTTTTCATTTTAACACCTATTTTTTCTCTAAATTTGTGTTTTTAGTTGTTAAACAAGCCTAAAGCCGAACCTAAAATTCGTTAACCGAGAGCCTTCTTTATAAATGCAGGCATATCGTCAAGGAGAAGTATGCCGTCGGCAGAATTGAGAGCCGCCGCCTTCGGAAGCCAAGCTGCAGAGCCGAAGTAGGTTGAATATGTTTCAAGGAAAGCAACGGTCATTCCGGATTCCTTCGCCAATTTTATGATTTCGACAAGCTCTTCACAAGAGAAGCTTGTTGCGGTTCCTCCGGGGGTGTAAGCGTCGGCTAATCCGCCTGTTACACCCCATTCGCAAAGACCCGTGGGCTTACCGTATGCAAGAAGATCCTGATACCCGTAGCCGGCGGAAAGATTTCTGTCGCTATTGGTGTTAATATACCAGTCCATACCAACGATATCGCATTTGTCATCACCGGGATAGTAGAGTGTTGTGTAGGTATCGCCGCCTGTATATGCGTTGGGCGAATATGTCCAAAGGATATTGTCAAGCTTATGATAATCTGTATAATAAGACTGTACGTAGTTCCACATATCGCGAAGATCGTCGCCTGTAAGCATACATTCCTTGTGGTAATAGCTCCACCACATATTGCCTGAATTTGCCTCGTGCATAGGACGGAAGGTTACGGGGAGACCGAGGTCCTTGAATGCCTGATAAACCTCGGCATTAAAGTCGAGCTGCTCTCTCCATTTTGTGTTGAATTCGGTTCCTTCTGTAAGAACGGATGTCCAAAGCTCCTTTGAACCGATCGAGCCACGGAATATTACTGTGTCTCGGGTTTCCTCATTGGGATTCTGCCAATGACAGTGTGTTGTGATGATACCGCCTTTAGCTGAAAACTCAAGTGCTTCGCAAATAACCTGACTTATCATTGAGCGTGTGTAGTTTCCTAAGTAGAAGCCGATCATATCAACGTCAAGGATAGAAGGGCCGTCTCCGGCTCTTTCGCGGATTGCTTCCTCAAGAGTTGCTATTGAATATGGACCGCCCAAGTGCTCACCGTAAATGGTATTGTTGGTGTCCATAGCATACTGATAGATTGCAAGCAACTCTTCCTTTGTGCTGTAGAGAGGAGTTACCTTGTCGATTTTGCCCTCTATATTGTGAGCAGAGGTGATGTTTACGTCGGCACCGCGCTCTCCTGTGAAGTAGCTTTCAAAATGCTCGAGAGCCTTCGCGAAGCTGCGGAAGCTTCCTCTTATATGAAGATTTCCATTTTCAACGGTCATGCTCCAATCCTGATAAGCATAGCTCTGACGGTCAAGAACTATCCATCTTGTTCCGTCATCCTCGGGGAGTGTTGTGCCCGATGCTGTACGGACATTGATATTCAGCATTTCGCTGATAGTTTCTACAAGGGCCTCGCCCTCCTCAATCTCGTCAAGAGCGAAGATGATATATTTTGAAAGGTCAACGCCGTCGATCTTGAAGGTTTCAACCTTGTCAGCGGGAACGACGGGTACAGTGGTTTCGGGAGCGCCCGTTTCTGTTTCGCCGCCCACCTGTGCTGTGTCGCCCGTCTGGATCGGAGTGTCTGTTTGATTGTCTGTTTGAGTGTTGTCTGTCTGGTTTGTGTTTGTCTCGTTGCCCTTGCTATCTCCGCATGAAGCTATAAGGAAGAGGGATACGAGAAGAGACAATAAAACTATCGGAAATTTTTTCATTTTTACACCCTTTATACCTTTTCTGTTTTTATGCTTTTTTGGTTACCGCAATACCTACATTATAACGTGCACGTATTGGGTAACCAAAAGCGTTGTTTATTAACCGAGAGCGTTTCTGATAATATCGGGCATATCGTCAAGAAGGATAATTCCGAGTGTTTCATTGAGAACTGTAGCCTCGGGCAGCCAAGCGGCAGAGCCGAAGTAAGTAGAGTACGTTTCAAGGAAAGAAAGTTTAAGTCCTGCACTCTTTGCTAACTGTATAATATCAACAAGCTCGCGGCAAGAGAAGCTCTTTGCCGTTCCGCCTGCCGTGTATGTATCGGACAAATTACCGAATATGCCCCATTCACAAAGACCTGCGGGCTTGCCGTATGAAAGAACATCTTGGAAACCATATCCGTTTGCAAGGTATCTGCTCATCGTGCTGTCGATATACCAGTCCATACCAACGAGATCGCATTTGTCATCACCGGGATAGTAGAAGTCTATGCTTGCTTGACCTCCGCCGGTAATAGCGTTCGGTGAATATGTCCAAAGCATATTGTCGAGGCCAAGGTCATATACATAGTAGTCGTATACGTAGTTCCACATATTGCGAAGGTCGTCGCCGTTGAGCATACAGCCATCATGATAATAAGAGAACCAGAAGTTACCGGTGTTAGCTTCGTGCATAGGACGGAAGGTTACGGGGAGACCCAAATCCTTAAATGCCTGATACACTTCTGCATTGAAATCAAGCTGTGCCTTCCATTTTTTGTTGTATTCGCTTCCTTCTACAAAAAGAGAGTTCCAAAGTTCTTTTGATCCGATCGAACCTCGGTGAATAGAATCAGTACCGTTTATCATACGGCCTTCTTCATTGGGGTTCTGCCAGTGGCAGAAGGTTGTGATAATACCGCCCTTTGCCGAAAACTCGAGAGCTTCGCAAACTGCCTGGCTTATCATTGAACGAGAGAAGCTTCCTATATAGAAGCCAACCATATCGATGTCGAGAATAGCAGGGCCGTCACCAACTCTTTCGCGGATTGCGGCTTCAAGAGTTGAGAGGGTATATGGGCCGCCCCAATGCTCGCCGTAAAGAGTATAATTGCTGTCAGAAGCATACTGATAGATTGCAAGAAGCTCTTCCTTTGTGCTGTAGAGAGGAGTTACCTTGTCGATTTTACCTGCAAAATTGTTTTTATCCGTGATATTAACGTCAGCACCGCGGTTGCCGTCAAGATAGCCCACGAAAACTTCGAGAGCCTTCTGGAAACTGCGGAAACTTCCTTTGATACGGAGATTCCCGCCCTCGAGCGTCATGCTGTAGTCGTGATAAGCATAGCTTTGACGGTCGAGAATAATATATTTTTCACCGCCGGGGAAGATTGTTCCGGATTCGACGGGAAGAGTAACGTTTAAATATTTTTCGTTAATGTCGTCAGCAAGTGTCTGACCTTCTTCAATCCCATCAAGAGCAAAGATCTTGAATTCAGAGATGTCAGCTCCGTTGATCCTAAAGGTTTCAACCTTGTCTGCGGGAACAATAATTTCTGTTTCAGGGGGATTTGTTTGGTCGGAATCGCCTGCTTGAGCAGAGTCATTTGACTGCGCGGGATTTCCGGTCTGCTCGGAGGCATTTGTTTGGTTTGTGTCTACATCGTTACCCTTGTCTTCTCCGCAGGAGACGATAAGGAAAAGGGATACGAGAAGAATTAATAGAATTATCGAAAATTTTTTCATTATTTACACCTTCTCTTTTTGGCAAATTTTTTGGTTACCGCAATACCTGCACCGCAAGGTGATTGCTTTTTTGCACGTATTGGGTAACCAAAGGGTTTGTTTATTAACCGAGAGCGTTTCTGATAATATCGGGCATATCGTCAAGAAGAATAATTCCGGGAGCTTCGTTGAGAGCCTCGGGGTCAGCAAGCCAGGTTGCTGATCCAAACCATCCTGAATATACTTCTATGAAAGAAATTGTAAAGCCTGCCCTCTTTGCCGATACTATAATATCAACAAGTTCGCGGCAAGAGAAGAGTGATGCGGATTCTGCCGGGCTTCTGCCTTGCAGAGCACCTGTTACACCCCATTCGCAAAGACCTGCGGGCTTACCGAAGGCAAGAATGTCCTGATAACCGTAGTTGTCGCCAAGATTTCTGCTCTTCCAGGAGTCGATATACCAGTCGATACCAACGATATCGCACTTGTCATCGCCCGGATAGTACATATCTGTGTACGTATCGGAGCCTGTATAAGCGTTCGGTGAATATACCCAGAGAATGTTGTCAAGACCGAGGTCGTTTACATAATAGTCATATACGTAGTTCCACATATCACGGAGATCGTCGCCTGTAAGCATACATTCCTCGTGGTAATAGCACCACCAGAAGTTACCCGTATTTGCCTCGTGCATAGGACGGAATGTTACGGGAAGACCGAGGTCCTTGAATGCCTGATAGATTTCAGCGTTAAAGTCGAGCTGCTCGTGCCAGCGCTTGTTGAACTCTGTTCCTTTTGTAAGAACGTCTGCCCAAAGCTCCTTTGAGCCGATAGAGCCACGGTAGGTTGAATCCTGTAATATGAGTGAGCCGTCAGCCTGCTTTACCTCAACAACTCTTGTTTTCTCGTTGGGGTTTGTCCAGTGGCACATTGTTGTAACGATACCGCCTCTTGCGGCAAATTCGAGATACTCGCAGATTATCTGGCTTATGTGTGAACGAGAGATTTCTCCGATATGCGCATTAAGCATATCGAAGTCGATTGAAACAGGGCCGTCACCAACACATGCACGGATTTTCGCCTCGAGCTCTGATGGGAGGCCGCCGAGGTTGTGCTCACCGTAAAGAGTGTAGTTGCTGTCTGCAGCATACTCGTAGATTGCGAGAAGATCTTCCTTTGTGCTATAGAGAGGAGTTACCTTGTCGATCTTGCCGCTGAAATTATCAGCTGATGTAATATTAACGTTAGTACCATGACTTCCGTCAAGGTAGCTTTCAAGAACCTCGAGAGCCTTCGGGAAGCTGCGGTAGCTTCCTGTAATATAAAGATTACCGCCCTCAACCGTCATACTATAATCGTGATAAGCATAGCTTTGACGGTTAAGAACTATGTATTTTCCGTCGTTGGGGATATTTGCTCCGCTTTCAACAGAAATAGAAACGTTCATATACTTATAGGGGATATCGTTAGCGAGGTCATATCCCTCTTGGATATCGTCAAGAGCAAAAATCTTGAATTCGGATATATCAACACCGTCAATTTTCAAAGAATTAACAAGGTACTCTCTTTTATAGCCGGCGCCTGTGGGATAAAGAACCTCCTTTGTGTCTGCCTTGATGAAGTTCTTTATGAAGAAATCAACAGCAGCAAAGGTAGCCTTTTCAACACCGCCGATGATTGCGATGTCATTGTCCTCCTCCATCTTGATAATGTAGTCGGTCTCATTCATTGACTTCGGGTCAAGGTCATGGTGCTTTGACTTGCCGATAATTATCTTTTTACCGCTTCTTACACCGTAGTCTGTCTTGAAGTTTAAGCTTACGCCAGTCTTTTCGTTAATAGCTGTTATAAGAGCCTCTGCCTCTGCCTTCATGTCTTCGGAAGCAGAGTCGGCTACAACAACTGTGTAGGAGGACAGGTCCTCAAGCTTTTCCGTCTTAACTGTAAGCTCGGGTGCGGGAGTATTGTTTTCTGTTTGGGTGTTGTTTGCTTGGTTTGTGTCTGTGTCGTTGCCTTTGTTATCTCCGCAGGAGACGATAAGGAAGAGCGACACGAGAAGAACTAATAGGATTACCGATAATTTTTTCATTTTGTACCTCTTAATTTCGTTGTTTTATTTATAATTCCAGGTTATCGCCGATATGGAGTAACCGTAATTTTTTGTTATCCGAGAGCGTTTCTGATAATGTCGGGCATATCGTCAAGCAGAATTATGCCAGGGGTTTCATTCAGAACGTAACCGTCAGGCATTCTTGTTACAGAGCCGAAGCTTCCCATATAAACAGAAAGGAAAGTAATCTTAAGGCCTGCTCCTTTAGCCGTGTTTATAATATCAACAAGCTCTTTGGAGGAGAAGTTCTCTGAAATTGCCCCGTAGTTCGGGCTCTGTAAGGATCCCTCTAAGCCCCATTCGCAAAGACCTATGGGCTTACCGATAGCAAGAAGGTCCTGGTAGCCGTAGCCATCGGCAAGGTTTCTGCTTTCCCATGAATTGATATACCAGTCCATACCAACGATGTCGCACTTGTCGTCGCCGGGATAGTACATAGTCGTGTACGTATCCTCTCCGGTATAGTTGTTGGGAGAATATGTCCATAGAATATTGTCAAGCTTAAGGTCGTTCACGTAGTAGTCGTATACGTAATTCCACATATCACGGAGATCGTCGCCTGTAAGCATACATTCCTTGTGGTAATAGCTCCACCACATATTGCCTGAATTTGCCTCGTGCATAGGACGGAAGGTTACGGCCAGTCCCAGATCCTTGTACGCCTGATAAATCTCGGCATTGAAGTCGAGCTGTGCCTTCCATCTCTTGTTGAATTCGGTTCCTTCTGTAAGAACTGATGTCCAAAGCTCTTTTGAACCGATAGAGCCGCGGAAGATAGTATCCGCTCTTGTAATCTCGTTAGGATTCTGCCAGTGGCAGGTTGTTGTGATAATGCCGCCTTCTGCTGTAAAGTCAAGGGCCTCGCAAATTATACGGCTTATCATCGAGCGAGAGAAGCTTCCTAAATAGAAGCCAACCATATCGTGGTCAAATATAGCAGGCTCGTCGCCGACCTTTTTGAGAATGTTTGCTCGCATCTCTGCAATAGAATCAAATCCGCCGCCAAGATGCTCTCCATAAAGGGTATGGTTGCTGTCTGTAACGTATTCGTAGATCGCCAAAAGCTCTTCTTTTGAGCTGAACATGGGCTTTACGGTATCAAGCTTGCCCTCAAAGTTGCTGGCGGATGTAATATTGACGTTTGCACCGCGAGCGCCTGTAAGATAAAGCTCAAATCCTTCAAGAGCCTTCGGGAAGCTGCTATAGCTTCCCCTGATATAGAGGTTTCCGCCCTCAAACTTCATACTATAGTCGTGATAAGCATAGCTCTGGCGATCGAGGATTATCCACTTGTCGCCCTCAGGGAGAGCAAAGCCTGACTCTACGCGGATATTGATGCCCAGTGTTTCACCGATCTTTTCTGCAAGAATTTCGCCCTCTTCGATCTCATCAAGAGCGAAAATGATGTATTTTGAAAGGTCAATTCCGTTGATTTTGAATGTTTCAACTTTGTCAGCAGGAACAGGTGGGGGTGTTGTTTCGGGGGTGTTCGTTTCTGTTTCGCCGCCCACCTGTGTTGCGTCGTCTGTCTGGTCGGGGGTGTTCGTTTGGGAGTTGGTGTGGTTTGCGTCCGTATCGTTGCCGTTATCCTCTCCGCAGGAGACGATAAGGAAAAGCGATACGATCACTACAAGTACGAGCAATGAAATTTTCCTCATTATCATGATTATCATGCCTTATACCTCATTGTATTTTTCGAGTATTATTTGCCAAGAGCCTTTTTGATGAATTCGGGCATATCATCAAGAAGAACGATATCAGGCTCTTCGTTAAGCTCTTTTCCGCCAAGGAGCCATGTTGTTGAGCCGAAGTAACCGTTGTAGGATTCGATAAAGGTGATTGTGAATCCTGCCTTTTTCGATGCTCTTATGATATCTACAAGATCCTTGAATGAGAAATTTGTTTTTGGGTCTTTTCTAACCACGGGGTTAGTAAGATCGCTACCTATTACGCCCCATTCACAGAAGCCGGTAGGCTTGTCGTGTGTGAGAAGATCCTGATAGCCGTAGTTGTCACCAAGATCTCTGCTGCGCCAGATATACCAGTCCATACCAACAAGATCGCACTTGTCATCGCCGGGGTAGGAGAGGTTTGTATATGTATCGGCACCGGTATAAGGGTTGGGGGAGTATGTCCAGATGATG
>JAZRJC010000052.1:0-4883 GCA_045645605.1 Eubacteriales bacterium
AAAGTGTATCGCAGCGAGTTGTGTAAATGCGAAGCTTTTCGTCACTGCCAGCAATGGAGAAGTTTACAAAGGCACCGCTTGATTTACCGATCCAATTCACCTGCTGTTGAGTTATATTCGGAAGATAGTCAACACCCGAAAGCCCCTCAAGAAGCTTATCCGCATATTTTGTAATGCGGAGATACCAAACGTCCTTCGGCTTCTGAATAATGTCGCTGTGACAAATATCACACTTACCGCCCTGTGAGTCCTCGTTTGAGAGAACGACCTTACAAGAGGGGCAATAATTTACAAGCGCATTATCCTTATAAGCAAGTCCGTTTTCAAAAAGCTTCAAGAAAATGTACTGTGTCCACTTATAGTAATCTTCCTCAGTCGTATCTATAACTCTGTCCCAGTCAAACGAGAATCCGACTCTCTTTAACTGTCCTGTGAACTTCTCGATGTTTCTGTCTGTTACAACACGGGGGTGAACACCTGTTTTAATAGCAGTGTTCTCTGTAGGCAAGCCGTATGCGTCAAAGCCGATCGGGAAAAGAACGTTGTAGCCCTGCATTCTTCTCTTTCTTGAAACAACCTCAAGTCCGGAATAAGCCTTTATGTGTCCTACGTGCATACCCGCACCCGACGGATACGGAAATTCTACAAGACCATAAAATTTAGGTTTATCTGAATTGTCAACGGCATTAAAAATCTTCTCTTCGTCCCATTTTTTCTGCCATTTCTGTTCAATGCTTGAAAAATCGTACTTCATAGTGTTTGTGCCTTTCTTAATTTATATGTCAGTTAATTATCTTCATCCTCATCTGAATCATCAGAGGCGGTCTCAACCGTTTTTGCTCTGAAGAGCTTATCGAGATTATAAAATTCTCTTGCCTCACGCGAGAAAACGTGAAGAACAACGAATCCGTAGTCAAGAAGAATCCAGGAATTGTTTCCTCTACCCTCATACGACAAAAGCTTCAGGCCTCTTGCCTCAAGCTGATATTCAACCTCGTCTGCAAGAGTTTTGATATGTGTGTTTGACGTTCCGCTTGCAAGAACGAAATAGTCGGCAACGTCAATCTTTTCTCTCACGGGCAGAATTTTAATATCCTTTCCCTTCTTGCTGTCAAGGATCTCTGCAATAGCCTCTGCAACTTCTATTGATTCCGCATCTGTCAGCGGTGTGTTAACAATATTCTCGTCCATATTTACCTCTTCGTTTTACTTTTTTACATACTATCGCCATTCGGCACTTTATTATTTACGTCATTTTGTCCCGAAAAGCTCTCGTTGTCAACCACCCCACCATCGGGAAGGCTGTCGGGGTTCTGAACGTCCACGTCGGGTATCGGCTCTGTCGTTTCATCGGGAGATGATGCGCTGTCAGGCACCTCATTCGTGTCGGGAGCTACCGTATCCTCTCCGCCGCCCATCGTTTCCTCACCACCTGAAACGGGGGTTGATGTCGTGGGCTTCTTTCGGTAAATTACGATTCCCTCGCTGTCAATTATATCTCCGTTATAAACTGTTACGTTTCCGGCAGAATTATAAATTGAAACCATATAGTCCGCATCGGGATTTGTAAACATATAGTTCTGGTCAAATATCTGCTCGGGAATATCAATAGTGTAAACGTTCAGATACTTATTTACAACCTCGTGCATAGCACTTCTGCTGAGGACGTAATACCACGTTCCGCTTGTGATATTTTCTCTTATATCACTTCCGGGAAGAGTCATCATCTGAATGCTGTTAAGGTCAATGCTCATCGCCGCCTTTGCGAAATAGATAAATTCATCAATACCTATATTCGTTTCCGCATACTTGAGCATCTGTTCGCAAACCTTTGCAACCGTTGAAACGTTTACACTCTTCTGGAACTTCTTAATAAATGCGGTCATAAAAATCTTCTGAGCATTCGTTCTTCCAATATCCGCTTGAACGTATCCCGAACGGAAGCGGACGAACTGCTCTGCCTTTTTGCCGTCAAGCGTCTGATATCCCTTTTTCAGATTGATATACAAATTCTGTGCAGGGTCATCATATTCCATATCAGCAGGAACGTTCAGTTCAACTCCGCCAATCGCGTCAACGATATTTACAAACGCCTGCAAATCTATTGAAGCATAATAGTCGATATCGATACACAAATTCGTTTCAAGAAAAGCCGTCAGCTTTTCAAGATCCCATTTGTAATAGGACAGCGCGCCGTTCATCTTATGATAAGCGCTCTTCTTCTCGTTGTATCTTGCAAAGGTGTCACGCGGGAACTGAACTATATTCACAGCGCCACGATTTACGTCATACTGTGCAATCATAATAACGTCTGTGAGATGTGCAAGCTTGTCATAGCCTACAAGCAGGAAATTATATACACCCTCGCGGCGAATATATTCATTTTTTCCCGGGGTCACCGTGTTGTCGCTTCCGCCAACCTCTCCCGTTTGAGCAATAGTATGATCAAAGGGTATCTCGTTATTGGAAACGTCGGGAGGTGTGACGTTTGAGGCTACAAAGAAGAGCCCTGCGACAAGAGCAACAAGAGCAAACAATACGATAACTATAATCTCCGTTTTGCTTCCCTTTTTTGTGGAGCGTCTTTTTACAGGCTCAAAATATTGAGTCTCCTCTCCGGCATCATAAAAATCTCTATTTTTGTTATTATTTTTCATAATCTATCCTTCGCAAAACCGATATTTCGGTTAAATACTCTTTTTTATTCTTGCTATCAGGTCATTTCTTGCAAGCGTCGTGTCAATATCAATAGGAGTCCCCTCGCATATCAGCTGCTCTATTGTCATATCGAATGATAAAATCAATGCTTTATCAAGATGGAGAAGTCTCTCTTCTTCATTCATTTTCTCTATATTTTCGGAATAAAAATAATTTCGAAGCTTGACGCAATCACAGAAGGCTCTGCCTTCTTCAATATAGTCGGCAAGATAAATTATTTTTTCGGTAAGTGTCATACCACCGCGTCCCGTCGTATGATACCGAACCGCTGAGATTACCTCGTCCGATGCAAAGAGCGGAAATTCCTCGGGAATTACAAGCGCGGCAGTTACGGCGTGAAGCGTCTTCTTTGCCATCATCTGCTCATTAGATATAATTGTACCAAATCTTTCGCAAATTTGCAACTGTTTTTCAAAAGAAAATTCCTTGGTTATGTCGTGAAGAAGAGCCGCCACCCTGAGCATTGGAATTTTCTCGGGGCAATACAGCTCGCCGAGCCGCATGGCCTCCCTCTCAACACCTAACGTATGGTTCAGTCTGTATTCGGTTGAAAAATATTTTTTTGTACTTATGCTTTCACGAAGAAAACTTATTTTATCATCATCAAAGCAAAACAAGAATAAATTCACCTCTGAAAAAATGATTAACGGATAAAGCGTCATAAAATAATGACGAAAAATACCAATTTATGTTCCCTATTATAGCATCAAATCAAGCAAGAAAACATATAAAAACGTCACTCAAGACAAAAAGATTTTTTTCTTTTTCTTCGATTCGCGGTAAAGCACGAATTTTGCCCCGACAACCGCAACGACGTCAGCTCCAACAGCCGTCGCCAGCTCCTCTGCAATCTCACGAGCATCTGAACCGCTGTTGTCAAGCACCTTCATCTTGATAAGCTCTCTTGCCTCAAGCGCGTCCGACACCGTTTCTATCATTTTTTCGCCAATACCGCCCTTGCCGACCTGCATAATAGGCTCCATTTGATTCGCCATACCTCTGAGCATAGCTCTCTGTTTACTGTTCAACATATTTTAAGTACCCTTATTTCTTTAATTCTTTTAATTTTTCTGCAAGTAATTTTATTGCGTTACCTCTGTGGCTCACGCTGTTTTTTTCGGCCGGTGTAAGCTCTGCAAAGCTTTTCCCAAATTCGGGGCAGAAGAAAAGCGGGTCATATCCGAAACCGCCCTCGCCGCGCTCGGAATGAAGTATCTCTCCCCGACATTCGCCGCGAACGGTAAAGCTTTCGCGTGCGTCTCCTGCCGGAAAGGCACAAGCTATAACGCATACGAAGGCACCGCCTCTGTCTTCCTTATCCGAAAGCTCAGAGAGCAGCTTTTCGTTGTTCTTTTCGTCGTCTCCGTGCTCCCCTGCATATCTTGCAGAGTAAATACCCGGCGCTCCTCCGAGCGCATCGCAGGAAAGTCCCGAATCGTCGCCAAGACCGATATAGCCAAGGGCTGAAACTGCCTTTGCCTTAATCATCGCGTTTTCTTCAAAGCTCTCCCCGTCCTCAACGATATCCTCAAAAAATCCGATATCGTCAAGCGACAAAACGCGAATATCCGAAAGCTTCTCGGATAATAGCGTATTAAGCTCCGCAATTTTCTTTTTATTTCTCGATGCAAGTACAACTTCCATATCTATGACCTCTTAGAAAAGTTAATTGAAAAGTGCCTCGATAAACTCGTCCGAATTAAAGGACTGCATATCGTCGATCTTCTCACCAACCCCTATATATTTGACGGGAATGTCAAGCTCCTTCTTGATTGAAATAACAATTCCGCCCTTTGCAGTTCCGTCAAGTTTATTAAGAACAAGACCCGTAATCTCTGCGGCGTTCTTAAATTCTTTGGCCTGAAGAACGGCATTCTGACCTGTCGTTGCGTCAAGAACAAGAAGATTTTCACGGTTGGCATCAGGCAGCTCCCTATCAATCACGCGATTGATCTTTGCAAGCTCATCCATAAGATTTTTCTTGTTGTGAAGTCTGCCTGCGGTATCAATAATGAGAACGTCTGCCTTCTTATTCTTTGAATAATTTATAGCGTCGTAAACAACGGCCGCAGGGTCTGCTCCCTCGTGCTGCTTAACTATATCAACACCGGATCTCTCGCACCACACCTCAAGCTGATCGATAGCTGCCGCACGGAAGGTGTCCG
>JAZRJC010000053.1:0-7395 GCA_045645605.1 Eubacteriales bacterium
CATTTTTCTTGGTTATTAAACTGTTCGACAAATTGGAATTACTTTGAACTATACTTTTATTTCATTTAGAAGTTCGCCCACTGGTATACCAAATAATTTTGCAAGCTGGAGCAAATTTGAGGTGCTTGGTTCATTAATTCCCGTTTCCCATTTGCTCACAGTTTGTCTTGATACGCCCATATGTTCAGCAACGAATTCCTGGGTCATTTTACATTCTGTTCGGTGTGCTTTCAACACTTCACCTAACGACTTCTTAATAACTACAGATTCTTTTCTGTTATCTGAGGACTTAAGATACTTAACCAACACTCTTACGATAAGAACAATAAATGCGGCAAAAAGTACGGCAAGTATAACCCAAATTATAACTGTAATAGACAGCAAAGAATTACTTCGTGGACCCATATATGTACCTCCTATATCATTTGATACCTAATTATATCATTTTTGACTCAGCGCGTCTACCAATTATTACGCACTTTTTCGGTGCGTCCAGTAACTATGCCACTTACACTCTGTTTCCAACATAATATTCTGAGTTGTTCAGATTTTTGTCAAATTCAAGTTTATCGAACTCATCATATCATAAAAATTAAGAACCCACAGCAAGAAGATTCTGCTGTGGGTTCAAGTCTTAAATTATTTTTTCAGCAGAGCATTAATTTGCCACTCTTTAAATAAAGTGTTGTCAAAGCGTTGTCAAAACGCTTTGCTGAACTCCGAAAACCCTGTAAAATAAGGCTTTTTCGAGGGTTTTGGTCACTCCCATTCAATAGTACCAATCGGTTTGGGTGTCAGATCGAGAAGCACACGGTTGATGCCCTCAACCTCGTGAGTGATTCTGTCTGTTATATGATGAAGAACGGCATAAGGAATTTCCTCAATCGTTGCACTCATAGCGTCCTTTGTGTTGACTGCACGGATGATTGCGGGCCAGCCCTCATATCTCATTTCGTCGCGAACACCAACACTCTTCATATCGGGAACGGCAATAAAATACTGCCAAACCTTACCTGCAAGTCCGTTTTTATCAAACTCCTCGCGAAGAATCGCATCCGCCTCACGCAGAGCGTGAAGTCTGTCACGAGTGATAGCACCCAAGCAACGAACACCGAGTCCGGGGCCCGGGAACGGCTGACGGTAAACCATCTCGTGAGGAAGTCCGAGAGCGTCGCCCACAACTCTTACCTCGTCCTTATAGAGGAACTTAACGGGCTCAACAAGCTCCATCTCCATATCTTCGGGAAGTCCGCCAACGTTATGGTGTGACTTAACCGGCTTTCCGCTTTCCTTTGCCTTAATACTCTCAAGAATATCAGGATATATAGTTCCCTGCGCGAGGAAGGAAATACCGTTAAGCTTTGCAGCCTCCTCGTCAAAGACCTTAATAAATTCGCCGCCAATGATCTTTCTCTTCTTTTCGGGGTCAGCAACGCCTGCAAGAAGGTCGAGGAAGCGATCTGTTGCATCAACGTAAATAAGATTTGCGTCAAGAGACTTTCCGAACACCTCAATCACCTGCTCACTCTCGCCTTTTCTCATAAGGCCGTGGTTTACGTGAACGCAAACAAGCTGCTTTCCGATAGCCTTAATAAGGAGTGCTGCAACTACAGAGGAGTCAACACCGCCTGAAAGAGCAAGAAGCACCTTCTTATCTCCAACCTGCGCGCGAACCTCCTTCACCTGCTCCTCGATAAAGGCTTCAGCTAAAGCCTTCGTCGTAATTCTTTCCATTGTTTCGGGGCGAACGTTACTCATAAAAAACCAGTCCTTTCTCGGTTAGCGGCTGCACGCTTCGGAAACGTATAATAAACCGCAAATATATAAAAATTTTGTTATAAAATATCTGATTGGTCGCACAAAATAAATTCTGTTTTTTATAACAGTAATTATAGCACAAAAGTCTATAAAAATCAATATTTTTTATAAAGAAAAATCACTCTTATATCAAAAAATTTTCTCAAGCACTCGGGCAAGCAGCTTAATAGAGTTTTCTGCCGCAAGAAGCATAAATTTATCAAAGCTCATTCCCGCCTCGTCGTCACCGCCGTCCGAGATCGCACGAATAACTACAAACGGCTTATTATTAACGTAACAAACCTGTCCGATAGCAGCGCCCTCCATTTCGCAGGAAATTGCAGAAAAGGTGTCAACTATATATTTCTTTCTTTCGGCATCCGCAACGAATTGGTCGCCCGAGGCAATAATGCCTGCCTCCATGTGCATTGAAAGCTCCTTCGCGGACTCAAGAACAAGATCACAAAGACCTTTGTCCGCAGGAATCTCGATAATATTTATACCTGAAATAAGACCTTTCGGGTCGCCTATAGGTGAGGTGTCCATATCGTGCTGAACGACGGACGTTGACACTGCAATATCTCCAATCGTAAGCGTCCTTGAAAGTCCTCCCGCAACGCCCGTGTTGATTATAACGTCGGGATTATATTTTAGTATCATGGTTTGCGCGCAAAGTGCCGCAAACACCTTTCCAACGCCGCACATAGCAACGACAACCTCGTGTCCGAGGAGATTTCCGATCGTATATTCGATTCCCGAGATGACCTCAAGCCTTGCATCGCAAAGCATTCCACGAAGTGAGTCCACCTCGCATCTCATAGCACCTATAATTCCTATTTTCATAGCGCTTATCCTTTCACTCTTCTCTGTACTTAAAATCAATTCCGCCGTTATTTTCCTTCTCGATAAGTGCCGCAAGATAGCGTCTGCATTCTTCCTTCGCCTTATCAATGCTTAAATTTCGGTAGTTACCGCATTCCTTTCTTGAAGAACCGAAAATCTCGCCTTCAAAATCAATAGTTTTCTGAAGTGCCTTTTTTATTTCGGCCAAGACCCTCTCGGGCGATTCAAAATTCACAAGCAAATAAAAGCCGGTCTGACAGCCCATAGGGCCGAAGTACAGAACGTTTTTGCCGATATCTGAGCTTCTTATAAGAGTTGCCATCATGTGCTCAACCGAATGCATGGTTAAGTTGTCCATATAATCTCCACCGTTTGGCGTTCTCGTTCTCAAGTCGTAAGTTACCGTATCTCCGTCAATTCTCGAAATATAAACCGACGGGGTTATAAAATCGTGATCTACCTTGAAGGATTCGATTTTTTCGGGTGTATTCATAAAGCCTCCGCAAATCATAAAATACTATAAACATGTTACCACAAAAAACAGTTTTTTTCAACTGTTTTTTCGTTTTTCCTTAATTTATGCCACAAAGCCTTCACCTTTTCCGTTTTTTCTCATACTATGCTAATGAGAGCTGCGGATATCTATCCTCATCTCTTCAATCAAATTTCACCGTTTACGGTTTGGAGGATTTATGAATAACTGCTTATGCAATCTTTTTAACGACGATAACATTATCTGGATCATCATCATCGCACTTCTTCTCCTTTGCTGCTGCGGCTAAAGGAAAAAGAGAGGGCTGTTGCACTTGCAACAGCCCTTATTCTTTCCGACGCTACTCTGCCCCGAAATATTTTTTCTTATATTCGCTTGGTGAAACCCCGACGTATTTCTTGAAGATTCTGCTAAAGAAATGAGAATCCTCATATCCGACAGACAACCCAACCTCCTTGACGGTCAGGTCTGTTGATAAAAAGAGATCGCAGGCGGCATTCAGCCGGCACTGCAAAACATATCTGTTGGGAGGCATTCCCATCAGCTTTTTGAAAAGATAATTATATCTTGACGGGCTTATATGCTCCATTTTTGCAAGATCGGCGATGTTAATATTCTTTTTATAATTGTGACGGATATAGCTGACCGAGCCTTGCAGGCGGTTAACCTCGCCACATCTCTCCGACTCCTCTGATTTGGCAACCTCAAGAATAAGCTGACTCATAAAGGTTGAAAGCTCAAGGTCGCGGTATTTTCCATCCTTCAGATAGCTGTCGAAAATTTTTTTGAAATAAACGGGGATCTTATTCTCTTTATTTATTCTTTTTATGCCAGCGTCTCCCGAAAAGCCGACAAGCAAAAGAAGCTCTTGAGCCATCCTTCCCGTAAAATGCACCCACAAATACTCACATTTTCCGTCAACGCTCGAATATTTATATTTATATCGAGGACAGAAAACTATAATATCGTTTTCCTCCGCCGTCACGGTTCTGTCAGAGAGGGTCACACAAAGCCTGCCCCTATAACGCCGTTAAGCTTTATCTCGACGATAAGAACAACGAGTGGTTCAGAAGCGTTGCAACAAAGATGACGAACGCCTCCGACGCTGACGTTGAGAAGGCTATCCGCACAACAAACTACGGTAAGTGCGTGTTCAAGTGCGACAACAACGTTGTAGACCACCAGGTAGTTAACCTTGAATATGAGGGCGGTATCGCTGCGAGTTTCACAATGAGTGCCTTCAACGAGGGTGGAAGAGTTATGAGAATTATGGGTACTAAAGGTGAGCTTTTCGCTGACTTCGGTAAGACCCACATAACAGTTTACACATTTGAGGACAAACAAAAGCACGACATCGACGTTGAAGCAAAGGCGCTTGACCAGAATATCACAGGCGGTCACGGCGGCGGAGATGACGGTGTTATCCACAGATTCCTCGGCATACTCAACGGAAACGAGGAGCTTATCGAGAACTTTGACGAGGTTATCACAAACCACATGGTTGTATTTGCAGCTGAAAAGTCAAGACGTGAAAATATCGTTGTCGATATGGACGAATTTATGGCTGAGATCAACAGCAAGCTTTAATTAAAATGAGGGGCTGAGTCAACAGACTCAGCCCTTTTCGTTTATATTCAATACTGTCTTTTAATTTTATTTGAAGTAGTCTTTGCGAAAGGCTCTGAACGCATAACGATTTTGGAAACGTGCTTATAGTTCGGAAGCTCGGAAAGTGCCGTCTTGACGTCAGCCAAAACATCCTCCTTTTCCTTTGCCTCAGGTGAATAGATTTCAGCCATAAGACCGGTTTCCTCACCGTGCTCGTTCTTGATTCCGCTTACGATTACCTCTTCAACGTATGAAATTTCCTGAATGTAAGCCTCAATTTCCTCGGGATAAATATTTTTACCGTTAGCAAGAACGATGATATTCTTCTTTCTTCCCGTGATAACAAGCTGGTCGTCCTTTGTAATATAACCGTAGTCGCCCGTATAGAACCATCCGTTCTGCAAAGCCTCCGCTGTCTTTTCGGGATTCTTATAGTATCCCTTCATAACAACGTCGCCCTTTACGCAGATCTCACCAATGCCGTCCTCCGCAGGAGAATCAATTCTCCATTCAAGGCAGGGCAGACGGAAGCCTGCTGTTGAGAAGTTGTTTTTATCCTCTTTATTTACACAAACGAGGGGTGAGCATTCGGTAATGCCGTATCCGCCTGTCATAACGATTCCGATATCGTCAAAGAATTTACCAAGCTCGGGGCGAATAGGCGCGCCTCCGCACACGATTCTTACAAGCTTTCCGCCAAAGGCGTCCAAAACGCTCTTGAACAAATCACGGCGGCGGTCAACTCCGATCTTGCGAAGCATATTTGACAGCTTAATACCCTTGCTAAAGGTCTCTTCCTTTCCCTGCTTGCGGATATTTGCCTTAATTCCGCGGTAAAAGGCTTCGGCAAATGCAGGAACGATATAAATATACTCGGGCTTAAAAATAGTCATATTTTTAAGCACGTTTTTGATGCTGTCGTTTATGCAAAGAGTTGAATGATAGTGAATAGAAACGAGAATATCGCATACAGCCTCATAGGTATGATGATAAGGAAGAACGGACAAGCCGACCTCGTTTACCTTTGACACCTGCAAGCCGTAGTAAACACTTGCAACGAGGTTGTTTTCTGTCAACATAACACCCTTTGCAACTCCGGTTGTACCCGACGTATAAACAAGCATCTTCATCTCGCTGTAATTATGAGTGAGGTTCTTATAATCAAGCTTGCTGCAGGACTTACCCTTCTCAACAAGGCCGTAGAAGGAAAGGAACTCTCCCTCGTCAACGCTTCTGTCAAAGCCGATAAAGTATTTTATTTTGGGAAGCTCCGCACGGTGCTCCATAATCCAAGGCTCGCGCTTTTTATCATAGAAAAGAATCTCGCTGTCGCTGTCTGTCAGGACGTGAAGCATCTCAGCCGTAGGCAGCTCCTTATCAACGGGAACGAAAACGCCTCCGCTCTGAAGTGCTGTCAGATATGTTACTATCCAAGGATAGCTGTTCTCGCCCACGCAGGCAATATGAGAATATCCAAAGCCCATATCGGTAAGTGCGGCCCCCAAATTTTGAGTCATATTGTAAAACGCTTCAAAGGAAACGCTTACGATCTCGTCGTCCTTTGCCTTATACTTATAAGCTATCTTCTGTCCGGCATCTGCAACCGCCATTTCCATCATTTCACGGATGCTTTCAAACTTTTTGGGGAAATATTTTTTCTTTGCCATATTAGTTCCTTCCTTTTGCCGACTATGCGGCACAAAAATATGAAATTAATTATAGATTATCTATATATAGATTGTCACTCAATATCAAATTCCCTCTGAATAGACCGCAAAACCATAGCATAGCATTCCTCGCTCTGCTCCATTTCATAGCAATCCATCATAAGGGCGGCGCCGTAAATTAAGGAACGGACGATAAAAGTTTTTCGCACCTCGTCCTCTCGGCTCATATTAACTTCCTTACAATATTCGTGGATTAAGACTCTTGACGCTTCGCTTATCGAATTTTTCTCTTTTATCTGCTCCTTATTCATCTTATCGTCGCGGATAAAAATAATCGAGCGGAAATTCGGATGCTCCACAAGAAATCTTACGTAAGAAATACTGATCTCACAAAGCAATTCCCTTGTTGACCGTTCGTCCTTTCTCATCAGTATCTCGTCTGTTATGTTTTTCCATTTCTGATTGATATATTGAATTATTGCCAGAATAAACTCGTTTTTATTCTTGTAGTGCTTATAAGGGGCGGCGCAGGAAAAACCGCAGGACGCGGCAACCCGTCGCATCGAAAGATTTTGAAAGCCGTGCTTTTCAATATCCTCAATACCGGCAAGAACCAAACGCTCCCGTGTCTCGCGCTCTGACGCAGCTACTCTTTCCGACATCCTTTTCCCCCTCTCCCGAAAAGCCAAGTTAACACTGTTAACCATTATAACACAAAAACTCTGTTTTGTCAATAGAATACGTACAATATTTGGAAAATCAGCGCCAAGCGACGCCCAAAAATAAAATACTATTGACGGATCAATTTTTTTGTGATAAAATAGCATTTGTAATTGTTTTCACAAGATAATATCAATATTTGTCGAGGTGTTATTATTGTTAAATAAAAAGAAACTGATTGAAATTTTATTGATTTCGGCATTTTTATCCTTTTCGATAATTCTTGCGGTCGCGTTGGTTGGCAACGTAGAGAAAATCGGCCTTTTG
>JAZRJC010000054.1:0-23594 GCA_045645605.1 Eubacteriales bacterium
ATCAGCCTTGATTTTTTCCATTACGTCTCGCAGAAAGAGAAGAGTGTCCTTATCGTTCGGGAAAAGCCATCTTAAGAGCACAAGAGCAATAAAAACAGTGATCAGCTTCTCAGGGGTAAAGGGGATCCATAAAAGCCCGAGATACGCACCGCCGACAGCCGTCATCCAAGGAACGTCAAACCACAAGCCCGCACCAAGCATAACGTAGCTCCAGCCGTTCGTTATAAACCAAGCAACAAGAAAACAAACAAGAAGTCTCGGATTAAGGATAAACCTTGCCACCCTCTTCAAGTAATACGATATTTTTTCCTTCATTTCTCTTCCCGCTTTTTGTTTTTATTTTGAACTACACTTTATTATACTCCTTTTTTGTTTTTTTGTCAAATTGCGTCCGAAAAAGTTTACAGTTTGTCGAAAATAACAATTTTTTATCAAAAAATCAAAAATATAAAGCAAAATATAATAAAAATTGCTTGAAATAAACAAATAAATGTGTTATAATTATTAAGTTATAAAAAGAGCAGGCAATATGCTCGTCGCAAACGAAAGGAATATTCGTAATGAAAATCGGTTTTGACAACGACAAATATCTGAAAATGCAATCCGAGCATATTATGGAAAGAATCGAAAAATTCGGCGGAAAGCTCTACCTCGAATTCGGCGGCAAGCTGTTCGACGACTACCACGCCGCAAGAGTTCTTCCCGGCTTTAAGCCTGACAGTAAGCTTCAGATGCTGCTCACTCTTCGCGAAAAGGCAGAGATAGTTATCGTTATAAACGCCTTTGACATCGAAAAAAACAAAATTCGTGGCGACCTCGGAATAACCTACGACCTCGACGTTCTCCGCCTGATCGACGCCTTTAAGGAATACGGGCTTTACGTCGGCAGTGTCGTGCTTTCAAGATACGAGTCACAGCCTGCGGCGATCGCTTTTCAGAAAAGACTTGAGGCTCTTGGAATAAAGGTTTACCGCCATTATTCAATAGAGGGATATCCCTCCGACGTTCAAAAAATAGTTAGCGAAAACGGCTTCGGCAAAAACGACTTCATTGAAACCTCGCGTGAGCTTGTAATTATGACAGCTCCCGGCCCCGGAAGCGGAAAAATGGCCGCCTGTCTCTCACAGCTCTATCACGAGCATCTTCGCGGAAGAAAAGCGGGATATGCAAAATTTGAAACCTTCCCTATCTGGAATCTCCCCTTGAAGCACCCCGTTAATATGGCTTACGAGGCGGCAACGGCTGATCTTAACGACGTAAATATGATCGACCCCTTCCACCTTGAGGCATACGGCACGACGACGGTTAATTACAACAGAGACGTTGAAATTTTCCCCGTCCTTAATGCTATTCTCGAGCAGATTCTCGGCGTTTCACCATACAAATCCCCGACAGACATGGGAGTTAATATGGTTGGAAACTGCATAATTGACAACGACGTTACGATCGAAGCCTCAAACAGAGAAATCATCCGCCGTTATTATAAGGCTCTCTGCGACAGAAAGCAGGGCGAGGAAAACGACGAAACGATATACAAGCTCGAGCTTCTTATGAAGCAGGCAGGGCTCTCTCTTGATCAAAGAAAGGTAGCCGTAGCGGCGATAAAGAAAGCAGAGCAGACAAACGGCCCCGCTGCCGCTATTGAGCTTCCCGACGGTCAGATAGCAACGGGTAAAACCTCTCCTCTTCTCGGTGCGTCCTCGGCGGCACTTTTGAACGCGCTCAAGATCCTTGCGGGAATCCCCGACGACCACGCACTCATGTCGCACACGATTATTGAGCCTATCTCTCACTTAAAGGTTGACCACTTGGGAAATCACAACCCTAGACTTCATATAGACGAGCTGCTTATTGCGCTCTCTATCTGTGCCGTGACATCTCCCGAGGCCGAGCTTGCGATGGAGCAGCTTCATAAGCTTCGCTCCTGTGACGCACATTCAACCGTCATTCTCTCGGAGGACGATACGAAGACCTTCAAAAAGCTTGGTATCAATCTGACCTGCGAGCCGCAGTATCAGACGAAAAAGCTTTATCATAAATAAATTCAAAAAAAGAAAGGTGTTAAAACTATGAAAAAATCTACTTTTTGGGCAGACTTCAAAAATTTTATCGCAAAGGGAAACGTTATTGACCTCGCTGTTGCCGTAGTTATTGGCGGTGCTTTCGGAAAGATCACGACGTCTCTTGTAAACGATATAATTATGCCACTTATCGGTCTTATTATCGGAGGCCTCAACGTAGCCGAGCTTAAATACGTTATAACAGAGGCGGTTGTTGACGAGGCAGGCGTTATCCTTGTAGCCGAGAACGCTATCCGTTACGGTAACTTCCTCCAGATGATCATCGACTTCCTCATCATATCCTTCAGCATTTTCGTAGTTCTCCGCGTTTTCATGAACGCAAAGAAGAAATTCGAAAAGCCTGAAGAGCCGAAGGAGCCCGAGGCACCTGCAGCTCCCGTTGAGACGACTGACGATATCTTAAAGGACATCCGCGAGCTTCTCAAGGAAAAGGCAGACAAATAATCAGCCTCATACATAATTTTTTATTAAGCATAAAAACAGCGGTCAGGCTTCTTGGTCTGACCGCTGTTTTTTTGTGAATTTATAAATTACAGATTATAGTATCTGTCAAATTCTGCAGGATGAGGAATCTTTGACATCTCGCGGCATTCCGCTCTCTTTGCCTTTATAAAGCTCTTGATAAGCTCCTCGGGGAATACGCCTCCGGCTGTAAGATACTCGTTATCAGCTTCAAGCGCGTTGAGAGCCTCATCGAGAGAGGTCGGCAGATGGTGAAGCTTTGCCTTCTCCTCGTCGCTCAAGTGATAAAGGTTACAGTCATAGGGGCCCCAGCCGTTCTCGTGTGGGTCGATCTTGTTCTTGATTCCGTCAAGACCTGCCATAAGTATTGCAGCATAGCAGAAATACGGGTTGCAGGTAGCGTCGGGATTACGAAGCTCAAAGCGACGCTTCTCGGGAGCCTTTGCATACGCGGGAATACGGATAACCGCACTTCTGTTCGAGGTTGCATAGCCAACGGTTACGGGCGCTTCAAAGCCGGGAACAAGACGCTTAAAGGAGTTTGTGCTTGGGTTTGTAATAGCACAAAGAGACGCGATATGACGGAGAAGACCTCCCATAAAGTAGTGAGCCTCTTTGCTGAGATTTGCGTATCCGTTATCGTCCGAGAAAACGGGCTGGCCGTCCTTTAAGAGAAGCATATGGACGTGCATACCGCTTCCTGCCTCGCCGTAAATAGGCTTCGGCATAAAGGTTGCGGTTTTGCCGTGCTTCAGAGCTGTGTTGTGAATGATATATTTAATCATCATCGTAGCGTCTGCCATCGTTGACATCTTGCCGAGCTGAGGCTCGATCTCAAACTGACCTGACGCCGCAACCTCGGGGTGATGATAATTGATCTCAATTCCTGCGTCCTTCATATGAAGGCACATTTCACTGCGGCATTCATATCCCTTATCGAAGGGCTTTGCAATATGATATGCCTTCTGCTTCGGAACAACGACACCCTGTCCCTCAACAGCACTGTTCCAATAGGACTGCTGTGTGTCAACCGAGTATCCGATGCTGTTTGGCGAAACGTCCCACAGAACGTTATCGAAAAGATAAAATTCAAATTCGGGAAGGATCATCATAGTGTCGGCAATACCCATATCCTGCATATACTTTTCTGCCGCCAGAACTATGTTTCGGGGATACTGTGCAAGAGGCTTGTTTTCGGGACTTGCAATAATCATAGCGTTACCCGTCATCGAGAGGGTCTTGATTTCACAGAAGGGGTCAATAAGAGCTGTGTCAGGGTCGGGAATAAATACCATGTCACTCTTTTCAACAACGGCATAGCCGTAGTTTGACGCGTCAAATCCGATACCGCTCTTCATCGTTTCCTCGGAAAAGTTCTCGGCAGGAATCGTTACGTGACGGAATTGACCGTTAATGTCAACCATTTTGAAGTCAACCATTTTGATGTCGTTCTCTTTAATCAGCTTCAGAACGTCTTTAATACTTTTTGCCATATTATCCTCCATAACCGTTATAACGGTCTAAAATTATACTGTATCTATTATATCACTGTTTTTTTATATAGTCAATATAAGAATTGCGAAAAACGAAGGTATTATCGACGAAGTCCCTTGGGATATAGATTTTTAGCCACCCCGTCGACGCTCTTGATGCCTCCGACAGCGCATCCGTCTATCAGAACCGCACCGTAGCCGTTTTTTCTGTCGGTCGCAAAAGCGTTCCACTCGATAGTATCCCCGTGCAGATATTTTGCAATGAGCTCGCTATCCTCTCTTGACGAAAGGTTGATTTTTCGCTTCATCACATCTCCATAAGCCATAAAGAGATTATGGTGTGGAACGACTCTGCCCTTTTGAACGCTTCCTATCGGCACTCCGTAAGAGGTGCAGAAGCTCGGCGGCGTTCTGCCTGCAAGACAAGAGGGACAAAGATAATATTCCCCGTTCTCCCCACCAACGATGAAAAGCTCCGCATCAAGAGTGCCAAGCACCTCGTCCGCAAGAATATCCGAAAGAAAAGCATTTATAATCCTTCTGTCCTGCTCGGAGTAGGCTGATTTTCCGCCCTTTTGCTCCTTATCCCTTTTGCTCTTTTTTACACTAACGGTCATCTCGTCCCCAAAAGAGCCACTCTTATGCAAAAGAGCCATAAACTGACCCTCGCCGGGTGAGATATGCGGATAAAATCTTCTGCAAAGCGATAGCGACGGACAGTCAACTCCGTCGGGAAGAATACCGTCGGCGGTTGAATCCGACACCCTTTTGTTAACGGGGATCAGCTCATATTCGGGGTGCTTCACAAGAAAATTATAAACCTGAAGCTCGTTTTCCTCAGGTGCAAAGGTGCAAGTGGAATATAGCAGATAGCCGTCCTCTTTGACCGTCCTCTCGGCGGTTTCAAGAATTTCAGCCTGACGTGCGGCACACAGTTCTATATTTTGAATACTCCACTCCGAGATAGCGAGGTCGTTCTTTCTCATCATTCCCTCACCCGAGCAGGGCGCGTCAACGATTACTAAATCGAAAAAACGAGGATATTCGGCAGCCAAATTTTTACTGTCCGTGCTTGTTACAACGGCGTTTTTTATGCCCAGGCGCTCGATATTTGAATTTAATATCTGTGCGCGAGAAGATACTATCTCGTTTGACACTATAAGCCCTCTCTCCGAGAGCTTTGCCGCCGCCTGCGTTGATTTGCCGCCGGGCGACGCACAAAGGTCAAGTATTTTCCAGTCGGGATTTATGTCAATACACTCGACAGCCGACATCGCCGCAGGTTCCTGAACGTAGAACGCCCCCGCGTGATGATACGGCTCACCTCCTATCCTGTCGCTCTCAAAATAGAAGCCCTCCGCACAAAACGGAATGGGGGCAAGATCAAGCCCGACAGAAGACAAAAAATCCTCAACCGATATTTTTTTGGTGTTTACTCTGAGCGCCCTCACAGGCTCCTTCATAAACGCTTCCAGAAATTTATCAAAATCCTTCCCCAGAAGCGATCTCATTCTTTCTAAAAATTCTTCAGGCAGATTCATTTTATTTTACAAAATTCTCTTTCTTTTTTACTTCAGCTGTGGTAAAATATAAATATAAAAAACATCCGAGGAGACAAAAAATGCACGATAGATTAACAAAGGTTGACATCAAAAAAATGCAAGAGGAAATCGACTACCGCGTAGGCGAGCTTCGTCCGAAGCTTCTCGAGGAGGTCAAGAGAACGAGAGAATACGGAGACCTCAGCGAAAACGCGGAATATAAGGAGGCCAAGCGCGAGAAAAACCGCAACGAGAGCAGAATACGCTATCTAAAGGCTATGATCGACACCGCCATTATCGTTGAGCTTGACGAAACAGACGGAAAAATCGGTCTTTTCGACAAGGTTGAGCTTTTCTACGAGATGAACGGGCAGACGAAGACGATTCAGATCGTTACAACGCTTCGTCAGGACGTTATGCGCGGCTTTGTCAGCGGAGAATCCCCTCTCGGAAAGGCTCTTATCGGCCACGCGGCAGGAGATAGAGTTCTCGTCGAGATTTCCCCCGACAGAAGCTTCTACGTTCAGATAAAGAGCGTTGAAAAGGGCGCCGACAACGAGGATCTGCCTATCAGCAGCTTTTGATTTTCCCTTTACATATCTGCAATTTTACGCAAATACGGCTCAAGCACAACGCCGTCTCTTATAGGAGTTCTGTATTTCTCGGACTCCTCGATAAGAAAGGCTACGACGTCGGACGCGCTATAAACGGCGTCATAAAAGTCAGCCCCCGAGAGGCATTTTGAGAGAAGCACCGAGGCGAAAATATCCCCTGTTCCCGGATATGAGCGCGAAAGCTGTCTGTGCGAATAGAAGTCGATAGCACCCTCTTCACGAATATCACATCTATCGGCATCAAAAATCGCATTCGTCACAGTGCCGTCATCGGTAACGATTCCCGTAATTACTATTTTCGGTGTGCCGTATATACTATTAAGAGCTGTCATCAGCTCTTTTATTTTTTTCTTCATCTCGCCGCTTGAGAGAAAATGACAGTCTATATAGCTCGTGTCGGTCAAAAGACAAGCCTCGGTAATGTTCGGCGTAATGACGTCCGCCTTATGGCAAAGCTTTTTCATTCCCTCGACAAGAGCGTCCGTGTAGGTGGAATAAAGCCTTCCGTCGTCTCCCATAACGGGGTCAATCAGAATAAGAGGCGATCTGCCCTCCTTTTTTTGCCCAAAGACGTCTATAAAGCGAAGAACCGTATCAATTTGGGCATGGCTTCCCAAAAAGCCGCTGTAGATCGAATCAAAATCGACTCCTATCTCGCACCAATGTGCAGACATCCTCTCCATATCGTCGGTAAGGTCGCGGAAGTGCATATTCGTAAATCCGCCCGTGTGAGTTGAAAGGAGTGCCGTCGGAAGCGGTACTGCCTGTATTCCCATAGCGGACAGAACGGGAATTATTACGGTCAGCGCGCATCTGCCGACAGAAGAAAGGTCGTGTATTGCGGCAACCCTCTTTATCGGCGGCAAGAGCGTGCCGTCCTTTGCAAAAGACTCCGAATCAATATATCTTTTTTCCATAAGATCCTCTTTAAGTTTATATAGATTTACCTTTTGATTATAAGGCCCAAAGCCGAGAAAAGACAAAAGGCAACGGCATTTACCGCGACTATCGAAGCTCCCGTCGGGAGTCCGTTAAGGAGGCAGGACGCCATAATTCCGACAAAGGAGCAGACAACGGCAACCACCGCTGACGAAATCGCAACCGAGCGAAAGCTTTTGAATATACGCATCGAGGTAAGCGGCGGAAAAATAATAAGTGCCGATATAAGCATCGCTCCGACAACTCTCATTCCGACAACTATCGTGATCGCCGTAATCATAGCTATCAAAAGATTGAAAAGCCCCGTTTTAATACCGATCGCCCTCGCGAAGCTCTCGTCGAAGGTTATCGAAAAGATACGGCTGAAGCAAAGAAGATAAAGCATTATCACGACAACAGAGAGTGCCGAGGACAAAATAACGTCGCTATCCTCAAGGGCGTTCAGAGAGCCGAACATATAGCTTGTGATATCCGTGTTCATTCCCGACGAGAGCGAAATCACGATAACGCCGATAGCGAGTGACGTGCTTGATATCATAGCAACCGCCGAATCTCCCCCTATCTTACTGCTCTCGCTTATGCGAAGAAGCAAGAATGCCGCCGCTATAACTACGGGAACTGAAATTTTAAGGGGAGCGACGCCAAGTGCTGTCGCTACCGCTAAAGCCCCGAAGGCAACGTGGGAAAGTCCGTCGCCTATCATAGAAAACCTCTTAAGCACAAGCGTCACGCCCAAAAGAGATGAGCAAAGAGAAACGAGCGTTCCCACAAGAATGGCAGAGAGCACAAATTTATACTGAAGAAGATTAAGAATAGTGTCAAGCATTTTCCTGCCCTCCCTTGAATTTTCCGAAAACAGAGGACGAGGTGTAATTTTCGGTATCCCCGAAAAACTGCACCGTGTGATTAAGATGCAATATCCTTGTCGAATAGCGAAGGGCGGCATCAAGGTCGTGCGAAACCATAATCACCGTAATATTTTCCTTTTTGTTAAGCTCCTCTATAATTCGGTACATTTCCTTCGTAACGAGAGGGTCAAGACCCGCAACAGGCTCGTCAAGGAGAATAAGACTTCCGGCAGAGCAGAGTGCCCTTGCAAGAAGAACTCTTTGCTGCTGACCGCCCGACAGCTCTCGATACGGACGGCGGCGAAGCTCCCATATCCCAAGCTTTTCCATATTTTCACGGGCAAGTCTCTTCTGCTCCCTTGAATAAAAGGGGCGGCTTGGTGCCTTTGCAATAGTACCCGACAAAACCACCTCTAAAACAGAGGCGGGAAAATCCTTTTGTACCCTCGTTTGCTGGGGCAGATATCCGATCTCGGTCTGCTTTAAGCCGTCACCGAATATAATTTCGCCGTCTGTCGGAGACTTGAGTCCCAAAAGTGCCCGTATAAGCGTGCTTTTTCCCGAGCCGTTCTCGCCTACAATACAAAGGTAATCACCCCTCATAACCGAAAAGGACACCTCGCAAAGAATCGTTTTTCCGTCATAGGACAAGCAAAGGTCTCGGCATTCTATTTGTGCTTCCTTCATCATTTCAAAAGAGCCTCCTGCAACGCCTGAAGATTTCTTTTTTGCAGATCTATATAGGTCACGCCCGCCTTCATATCGTCTGCCGACACAGTATGGCAGGAATTCATCCTCAAAATCCTCGCTCCCGTCTCACTTGACACGGTTTGAGCGATCTTTTCATTTGAAAAGTCAACTGTAAATATATATTCCGCGTCATTTTCCTTCACGTACTCGATAAGAGAAATTATGTCAGAGGTTGACGCCTCGGCTTGTGCTGAGCAGCCGCTAAAAGGGGATACGTAGGAAAGCCCGTATTCGCGGACAAGATGCAAAAACGGGAATCGGTCGGCAAAAACAAGAGTTTTTGTCTCCGCCTTATCCGCAAGCGTGCGAAATTCGTCGCTGATATCTACAAGCTGACTTATATATTGTTCTGTGTTCGCTCGGTAAAGCTCGGCATTATCCCCGTCAATCTCCGAGAGCCTATCGCAAATGGCACGAGAGATTAAAATCGCATTCTCGGGTGACGTCCAGACGTGCTCGTCATATTCACCCGCGTGCTCTTCGTGCTCTTCTTCTGCCTCGTCCGCGTGGTAATGCTCCGCCTCAAGCTTGTTTGATACGTCGATAAGTGAAATGAGCCTATCCTTATCAAGCTTCGATGAGGAAATAATCTTTTCTGCCCAGGCCTCGCTCTCTCCTCCAACGTAAATGAAGAGGTCACAGTCCTCTATCGCCATCATATCAGAAGGAGTCGGGTCATAGGTGTGTGCCTCTCCGCCCGGCTTCAAGAGCATTTTTATCTCGATATCCGCACCGTCGGAAATTTGGCGGACAAAATCGTATTGAGGAAAAACCGTTGTGATCACGGTGATTTTTCCGTCGTCCGCCCTCTCGCCACACCCCGAAAAGAGCAATACGGATATAAGGGCTATAATTAAAACTCCTGTTTTTGTAATTCCTTTAAGATTTATCATTTTTTGAAAACTCCGATTTGGTCTTGTTTTTTATTTTGAGCATTTTTCGCAAGTTCCGTAAAGCACGCTCTTACCTCTGTCGATAAGAAATCCGTGCTCGTCTGTTATATGCGAGCGCCAGGCCTCGACGTCAGCACAGTGAAGATGAAAAACCATTCCGCAACCGGTACATTTCATGTGAAAATGGTCCTTACATTCGTAGCTTCCGCCCGTGTACTGATAAAGATAATTTGAATCGCTATCATCACGGAAGCGGCGGACAGCTCCGGCCTCGCAAAGCCTCCCTATGATTCTGTACACCGAGCTTTTGGCGATCCCCTCTCCCGACTCGTCTTTGATTTTCTCTATAATCTGCTCTGTCGTAAACTGACAGCTTGGATTGCTTTTGAATATCTCGAAAACAAGAGTTTTACCTCTCGTGTTATATCCTCCGACCGACATTTTTCCTCCAAAAATTTATAAAAATGAGAACCATTCTCATATTGTATCATAATAACGCCGTCTTGTCAATAGATATTAGTATATCCGAAAGCGTATTTTCCGCAAATTACCTCCCCCAAGCCTTGACATCGAAAATATTTTGGGTTACAATATTATACAATCGGTCAAATACAAAACGCAAAAAGGAGCTCTCTATGACAGACAAGCGACATGAGATTCCCGAAAAATACAAATGGGATCTTAGCAAAATTTACCCCTCTATCGAGGAATTTGACAAGGATTATAATTTGGCAAAGGAGTTTATTGCCGACTTTCCGCGTCATGAGTCAACTATGTGCAAAAGTGCCGAGGGGCTTTACAACGCGCTCTCGGACGCACTGAAGATAGATGCCATTATCACGAAACTTTACGAATACGCCTTTCTCAATTCCGACCTTGACAAGAGCGATAACTATTATCTGGCTCTTGAAGGAAGGGTTCAGAATCTTGCAAACGAGGCGGGCGTTGCGGAATACTTTTTGGCCCCCGGCATCCTCAAAATACCAAAGAAGACCACGGAAAAATGGTTCTCGGAATACCCTCGTCTGCTTGAGTTTCGCCGTATAATCGAGCTTGAGCAAAGATTCCGTCCGCACACCCTCTCTGACGAATGTGAAAAGCTTATGGCTGACCTTCAGAACGGTCTTCATTCGCACAGCGAGATACGCGGTGTTTTCGCAAACGCCGACCTGACGTTTGGAAAAATCAAGAACGAGGAGGGCAAAAAAATCGAGCTTTGCGAGGCAACCTATATTCCGCTTCTTATGAGTGAAATGAGGAGCGTCAGAAAATCAGCCTTCCGCAGCCTTTATAAGACCTACCGCTCGTTCGGAAACACACTGGCGTCGCTTATGAACGCTCACGTTAAGGAAAAAACGACCCTCGCAAAAATCCGACGTTTTGAGAGCAGCCTCTCGGCATCAACCTTCTCGGACGAGGTAACTCCCGATATCTACAATAACCTTATTGACACGGTGAGCAAAAACCTCTCTCCCCTCTTTGACTATTACGATATGAAGAAAAGGGTGCTGGGTCTTTCTCAGCTTCATATGTATGACCTCTACACTCCGCTCATCCCCTCCTGCACGAAGGAATATTCCTTTGAGGAGGCCACTGAGGAGGTTTTATCGGCTGTCGCAATACTCGGAGATGAATACAAAGGCGTCCTTGAGGACGGCATAAAGAGACGCAAATGGGCAGACGTTTATCCGACGAAGGGCAAGCGCGGCGGTGCGTACAGTGCAGGCTGCTACGATACCGAGCCCTACATTCTTCTGAATTATACGGGCAAGCTTGACGACGTTTCAACTCTTGCGCACGAAGCAGGACACTCGATGCACAGCTATCTCTCAAACAAGAGCAATCCACGCCAGACCGCGCAGTACACTATTTTCGTAGCAGAGGTTGCCTCAACAGTCAACGAGCTTTTGTTCTGTCACAAAAAGCTTCGCGAATCAGAGAGCCGCGAGGAAAAGCTGTCTATCCTCAATCAGATAACAGAAACCTATAAGGGCACGCTTTTCCGTCAGACGATGCTTGCGGAATTTGAGAAGACGATTCACTCCCTTGTTGAGAACGGCGAAACGCTCACGATGGAGCTTATTAACGAAAAATACTATTCTACCGTTAAAAAATATTTCGGCAGCCACGTCCTCTGTGACCGCGAGATCGAGTGCGAATGGATGAGAATACCGCACTTTTACAGAAGCTTTTACGTGTATAAATATGCGACCTGCATTTCAGCCGCCTCCGCTATCGTTAAGAGAATCGAGAGCGGCGAGGAGGGATACGTTTCAAAATACCTGAAGTTCCTGTCAGCCGGTGGTTCAATGAGTCCTGTCGATAGCCTTATGATTGCCGAAATCGACCTTACCCGTCCCGAGGTCGTATCCGCTGCAATTTCGGATTTTGCCGATGCCGTTTCCGAATTTAACAAGCTTTATTTTGAGGAAAATGCCGCCGACAAACAAAGAGAATAAAAAAAGCACAAAAAAGCAGCTTCTTCCGAAGCTGCTTTTTTAGTGCGTATTAGTATGTATTAAGATTAGTCCTTCAGAACGTCTGCAAAAACAAGAGCAGAAAGAACGATACCGATAAGACTGTAAAGCTCGATCACACTGCCTATAATGCCGACGATTATACCGATAAGCCATCCGATAACCGGAATCCAGGCTGTGAGGGCTGTAGCGAGCCAGAGCACGATGCCTGCTACAAAGGCAGCAACGATCCAAACGATAAGATTTACAACGAGTGAAGAAACATTTTTCTTTTCAACCTTGAAAGAGTAAAACCAAATTTTCTTTAAAATATCCATAACAAAAATCTCCTTTATTAGTCTTTCCTATATTATACCGCATTAACTGCAAAAATTCAATCTTTTTCGTGTTTTTTGCGATAAATAATTTTCTCAAATATTATTTTTCTACATTTTCAACAAAACGGTGTTTTCACAAAAAGCTTGTGGAAAACGCTTTTTTGCTGTGGAAAACCCTGTGGAAACTGTGTAAAACTCAACAAAATCAAGCCTTTGGGAAAGCATTTTTTAAAAAACAGGCTGTAAAAGCAAATTCTACAAATTGCACAAATACTCTAAAAAACGCAAAAACAAGCTGCTCGATTTTAATCTGCACAAACCAGCATTTCAAGTGCCGAATAATCGCCGACAGAGGTCTTTATCTGTCGGTCTGCATCTGTACAAAGACCGATTTTTCTCTTCAATGCCTCGTATGAAATATTTTTCGCCGCACGCGAATACAGCTTTGCGGCATATTCGCTCTTCATATACCTTCCGGCAAAAATCGCCTCGGGAGAAAGTCCATCCTCGCAAAGCCTCTTAACCATAAGAAGATCGCAAAAAACTCTGAATATCTCGCCCGAGATCAAAATCGGGTCAACTCGCTTGAATTTCAAGTATCCGAGAATGTCAAGCGCCTCTCGGCTTTTGCCCTCCATAATAGAGTTTGCAAGAGCGAAGGTGTCGTATTCGGTTTCAGCCGAGGATACGAGACGAACGTCGTCCGTCGTCACCTCTCCGCGTCCGTCTGCCAGAACGTAGGCAGAAAGCTTTTGCGTCTCTCCCGAGAGCTTGTACATTCCCGTTCCGCAATAGTTTATCAGAAATTCTATCGTTTCTCGTCCCGCCCTCACGCCTTCGTGCAAAAAATGCTTTTCCACCCAGCCGATAAGCCTTTGCGGTGTGCATTTGTCAAAGCGGACAAGCGTCAGCACCGACGAGAGCGAATTTAACGCACTCGAGAGCTTCTTCGGCGATTTTCCCTCGTCAATGCCGCCCGCCTTACAGTTGAAAATCACCGTGTTGTAATCATATTCCGAAAGAGCACCAAGCGTCGAGACAAGTGCCTCAAGCTCGCCCCCTCGATAGGAATTAAAATCTATTCCGTCAATTATTATAAGCTTTCTCTCCGCATTCATCGGAAAAGGAAGCATGGCGTCGATAAGCTTCTCGGGGGTAAAATCAACGGCGTCAAGCTTAATCTCGTTAAAAGGGGCAAACGTCTTATCCGGACACAGCGTGTCTGAAGCAAGCCTTATCGAATAATTCTTCAAATAGTCCTCTGCTCCAAAAAACAAATATCCGCCCGCGGGGGCTTCTTTTATTTGCTTTTTGAATGAAGAATCGTCTAAAATCTGCATTTTTACCTCCTTAAACTATGAATAATTATAACAAAACTCCGCACGAAGAAGCGAGCAGGTTCCGATATCCCTATATTTTCCCTTTATCTTCATTGATTCGCGGCGGATTCCCTCGAACTTCATTCCGACCTTTTCCATAACCCGCCTGCTTTTCTCGTTCCCTGCTATATATTTCCCCTCGACGCGATGGATATCAAGGCTCGAGAAGCCGAATTTTATAACCTCGAAAAGTGCCTCTGCCGCAATACCCTTACCCCAATATTCGGGGTTCAGAACGTATCCGACCTCGGCTACGTCATTCGTAAAATCAAAGCGGGTAAAGCCGCAGGTCCCTATCATTTTCCCGCTTTCCTTCAAGGTTATCGCCCAATCGTAAAAATCGCCAACTCGGTATCTTGTCGAAAGATAGCTCAAATAATTTCGGGTGTAGGCCTCATCAGCGTGCGGCCACCAGGTAAGATATTCTGTAACCGCAGGATTCCTTGAATATTCATACATATCTCGGGCGTCGGTAACGCACATTTTGCGAAGAATCAGCCGTTCAGTCTCAAGAACGGGCATTTTCGTAAAAATTTTATATATCGAGGCTCTTTTCATCGTCATTTTCCTTTTGTTTTCCAAATGATATCTCAAACATATTATACTTTAATTTTGTAAATTTTGCAATACAAAGACAAAAAATAAACTTTTTTTGAAAAATTGGCAATTTTCTATATACATAATTGATTTTATATGTTATAATTATATAATAGTTTAGCAAAAACAGGAGAGGAACAAACAGATGTGCGGTTTTGTAGGCTTCACCGGAAAGCTTGAAAATCAAAAGGAAATAATAAACGCTATGATGGGCAGAATCGTTCACCGAGGCCCCGATATGGCGTCCGAATATATTAGCGACGAGGTAACTCTCGGCTTTCGCCGTCTCAGCATTATAGATTTGTCAGACGTAGGCCTTCAGCCGATGACAAACGAGGAGGGCGACGTCGTTATTGTCTTCAACGGGGAAATCTACAACTTCGAGCCGCTTCGCGAAAAGCTTATCGAGGCAGGTCACGTCTTTCGCAGCAAGACCGACACCGAGGTTCTTATCCACGGATACGAGGAATACGGCGAGGGAATACTTGACAAAATCCGCGGAATGTTCGCCTTCGTCATCTGGGATGGAAAGAAAAAACAGCTCTTTGGTGCACGCGACTTCTTCGGAATCAAGCCCTTTTACTACACGAGAACCGCAAAGGGAGACCTTATCTTCGGCTCTGAAATAAAGTCCTTCCTTGAACATCCCGATTTTATAAAGAAGGTTAACCGTAAGGCACTCAAGCCCTATCTCTCCTTCCAATATTCCTCAATGGACGAGACCTTTTTCGAGGGGGTTTACAAGCTCCCGCCAGCACACAGCTTTACTCTTTCGCTTGGCGGCGAAATGAATATCCGCCGTTATTGGGATATTCATTTTACAGAGGGAAAAGAGTCCTTCGACTTCTACAAAAAAGAGCTTGACGCAACCGTACGCGCCTCTGTTGCGGCTCATAGAATAAGCGACGTTCCCGTCGGCTCATTCCTCTCGGGCGGCGTTGACTCAAGCTATATAACGGCGGCTCTTATGCCCGATAAAACCTTCTCGGTCGGATTCGATTTCAACAAATTCAACGAAACCGACGAAGCAAAGGCTCTCTCGGATATTCTCGGAATCAAGAATTACAAGAAGATGATAAGTGCGGAGGAATGCTTTGACGCCTTCCCCGGAATTCAATATCACATGGACGAGCCGCAGTCAAATCCCTCATCGGTTCCGCTTTATTTCCTTGCAAAGCTCGCAAAGGAGCAGGTAACAGTTGTCCTCTCGGGCGAGGGCGCTGACGAAATTTACGCGGGATACGAATGGTATGACGAATCCCCCGCTATGCGTAAATATAAAAAGCTGCCCAAATTTATAAGAATTGCGGCGGCAGGGATCGCCAAAAGGCTTCCCTATTTCAAGGGTCACGATTTCATCATCAAGGGAAGCGGTCGTCCCGAGGATTATTTTATAGGACAAGCGTATATCTTCTCCGAGAAAGAGGCGGCGGCAGTCCTTTCCGAGAACTGCAAAAAAGCATCGTCGATAAAGCAGGTCACCTCCCCTATATATGAGAAGGTGAAGGACAAGAGCGAGCTTATAAAAAAGCAGTATCTTGACCTCAATCTGTGGCTGCCCGGCGACATTCTTCTAAAGGCAGACAAAATGAGCATGGCGTCCTCTCTCGAGCTTCGAGTTCCCTTCCTTGACAGAGAGGTTATGGCAGAGGCGCAGTCTATCCCCGCAAAATTCAAGATCACAAAGGAAAACACGAAATATATTCTCCGCGAAGCGTCGCATATGACACTTCCCGACGAATGGGCAAACCGCCCCAAAAAGGGCTTCCCCGTTCCTATTCGCTTCTGGCTTCGCGAGGACAAATATTATAATATCGTCAAGGAATATTTCACCGCCCCCTTTGCCTGTGAGTTCTTTGACACAGACGCTATTATGAAGCTTCTTGATGACCACAAGAACGGGGTGGCGAATAATCAGCGCAAGGTTTGGACGCTTTTCACCTTCCTTGTTTGGTATAAGAGATTTTTTGTTGACGAAAAATAAAACGGAGTCAAATGGCAAATATGAAAAAAACAGAGATAGATTTAATTCCCGTCCTTCTTGGCGGAGACCTTAACAGCTACAACGTGGCAAGAGCCTTTCACGAGGAATACGGTGTCGTAAGCCACGTTTTCGGAAGATATCCGATAGGCCCGACACAAAATTCAAAAATTATAGAATTTCACACGGTGCCAAATCTCGACACTCCGCAGATTTTGGTTGAGGAGCTTACAAACTTTGCCGAAAAGCAGGAGGAGGGAGCGTCCCTCGTTCTTTTGGGCTGCACCGACGATTACGCCACGCTTATAATTAAAAACAAGGAAAAGCTTGAGCCATATTACATCTGTCCTTATATGGATGCCCCCCTAATGGACGAGCTTGTAAGCAAGGCGGTATTCTACAAGATGTGCGACAAATACGGAATCGACTACCCGAATACTAAGATTCTTGACGGCGTCGTATCCGAGGATGAGCTTTCCGAGGACGCGCTTGGCTTCAAGTATCCTCTTATCGTAAAGCCCTCGTCGAGTATCGCCTATTGGAAGCACCCCTTTGACGGAATGAAAAAGGTATATACGGCAGAAAATAAAGAGGAAGCCGCCTCGATTATTAAGCAGATTTACGCATCCGGCTATGACGACCAGATGATAGTTCAGGATATGATTCCCGGCGACGACTCGAATATGAACGTTCTGACCGCATATTCAGACAAGGATTGCCACGTCAGAATGATGTGCCTCGGCCACGTTTTGCTTGAAGAGCACACACCAAAGGGACTTGGAAACCACGCGGCGATAATTACAGAATACAACCCCGAACTAACAAAAAAATTCAAGGCTATGCTTGAGGATATCGGATATCGCGGCTTTTCAAACTTCGATATCAAGTTCGACCCGCGCGACAACTCTCTGCGTGCCTTTGAGATAAATCTCCGCCAGGGAAGAAGCAATTTCTATATAACGGCAGCAGGAATAAACATCGCACGTCTTATCGTTGAGGATTATATCCTTTGCCGTGAGCTTGAATACACAGAGTGCCGTGAGCGTCACCTCTGGAGAGTTATTCCGAAGAGAGTAATTTTCAAATACGTACACGATGAAAAATCGAAAAAGGACGCGCGTGAGCTTATAAGAGCCAAAAAATCGACCTGCTCGCTCCTTTATCCTTATGACTTGAAGCTGAATCCGAAGCGTCTCTTCTGGGTTCTGGCTAACCTTTACCGACAGAACGGTAAATATAAAAAATACTGCAAATAAGAGGTGTTATGCCTTTATGAAAAAAGAAGCTAAAACACTTTTGGGCATTATCGGCGGTCTTGGCCCTATGGCTACCGTCTATTTCTACGAGATGCTCACCTCGCACACAAGGGCAACGTGCGACAAGGACCATATTGACATAGTTATCAGCAGTCGCGCCACAACTCCCGACAGAACTGCCTTCGTTCTCGGCAAAAGCTCTGAAAACCCTCTTGACGTTATGCTCTCCGAGGCAAAAAAGCTTGAGACTTACGGCGCTACTCTTCTCTCTATCCCTTGTAATACTGCGCACTATTTCTATGATTCTATCGCTAAGAGCGTGAATATTCCCGTTATCAACATAATTCACGAAACCGTGTCCTATATAAAGAGGACGGGTGCTCAAAAAATCGGCGTTCTTGCAACCGAGGGTACTATTGCGGGCGGCGGATATGAAGCAACCTGCAAAAAAGAGGGTCTTTCCTACGTTGTTCCGTCGGAGGCACATCAGGCAAAGCTTATGAGTATAATCTACGACGAAATAAAGCAGGGAAAGCCTGCCGATATGGATGCTTTTTATAAGATTTCCGACTCGCTTCGGGGTCTTGGGTGCGATAAGATAGTCCTTGGCTGCACCGAGCTGTCCTTGATTAAAAAGGACAAGGAACTTGACGACCTCTTCGTCGATTCTCTTGAGGTCTTGGCAGCAAAAACCATTAAAGAATGCGGAAAAGAGGCCGTAGGCTTCTCTCCCTCTCTTATCGAGCTTATCTAAAAGATTCGGCGTGAAAAATACCGTTCACGCTCCGCGATTTCGATTTAAGCCGTCAGGAACGGCATAGCATGGAGATTAAAATGAAACTGTGTGAGCTTCTGAAAAACACCACTGTCTTTAGTGAACTCCTCCCCCGTGAGGGCGAGGTCGAAATAAAGTCCGTCTGCTATGATTCAAGGCAGGCAAAAGCGGACTCCTTGTTCGTCGCTCTTGTCGGCTCGCTGTCGGACGGACACAACTATGCCATAAGTGCATACGAGCGCGGCTGTCGTGCATTTATCTGTCAAAGAGAGGTAAATCTGCCAAGCGATGCGGTCATCATCTTAACCCCCGATACAAGGGCAGCCCTTGCCGATATTTCGCAAACGTTTTTCGGCGAGCCCTCGAGGCGACTCCGCGTTATAGGTGTCACGGGAACCAAGGGCAAGACCACCGTTGCACAGCTTACCTATCAGATATTAAATTCACTTGATATGAAAGCCGGCTATATAGGTACTAACGGTATCTTCTACGACGGAAAATCGTTTGAGACAAAAAACACAACTCCCGAGAGCTATGACCTTGCATATCACATGAGCGAAATGCTAAAGTGCGGCGTTCGTTATCTTGCACTTGAGGTCTCCTCGCAGGCCATTTATCTGAACAGGGTACGCGGCATGAAATTCGAGGTTGCTATTTTCACAAACCTCTCCCCCGACCATATAGGCGAGCGAGAGCATCCATCCTTTGAGCATTACAGAGATTCAAAAGCAAAGCTCTTTTCCGACTACTTTTCAGCCGCCGCAATTTATAATGCGGACGACACGGCATCGGAATATATGATGAAAAACTACAGCGGAGCAAAAATCGGATATTCAACCGTGCGTGACGCCGATATTTCAGCCGAGGGAATCGAGCTTTTCCGCGACAGCGGTCAGCTTGGTGTTGCCTTCAATACAAAAATAGGCAAAAAGAAGCTTGCGTGCCGTCTTCCGCTCCCGGGCAGATTCAACGTCGGCAACGCACTTGCCGCTATGGCTGCCTGTATCAGCTGCGGAGCTGACCCGTCTCGCGTGGCAGACGCCCTCTCGAGCGTTTCGATTGCCGGTCGGGCAGAGGTGGTTGACGCTCTTCCTTACGCAACCTTCGTTATCGACTATGCCCATAACGGAATAAGCCTCAGAAGTATTTTAGAGGTGCTTCGCGAATATAATCCCCGTAGGCTCATCTGTGTCTTCGGCTCTGTCGGCGGAAGAACTCAAATGAGAAGGAGCGAGCTTGGTAAGGTAGCCTCCTCCTTGTGCGATTTTTGTATTCTGACAGCAGACAACCCCGACACAGAGCCTGTCGGAGCTATAAATGCGGAAATTGCAAAGGAATTTGATTCAGAGGAAAAATATATATCCATCGAAAGCCGTCGGGAAGCTGTTCTTTATGCAGTTAAGATGGCTCAGGTAGGCGATATCGTCCTTTTTGCAGGCAAGGGACACGAAAATTATCAGATAGTTGACGGCAAAAAGGAATATTTCTGCGAAAAGGAAACCATTATCGAGGGTGCATTCGGAATGCTTCTTCGAGGATGATAAGAATTAGCAATATTTTCTGACATAAAGGAGACAATATGCCAAAATATTTAATAGCCGAGAGAATTTTCGAGATAAAAAATAAATATCCCTATCTGGAAAAGCTCTGTCGGGACTATCTCTATAACGGCGACGAGCCCGCAGATTGCACAGTTGAGGTTGACGATAAAGAAATTGCCGCCGAGAACAACAGCGAGATCGAGGGCTTCCCGCTCCCTATCCTTGAATCTGTAGCGGTCTATAGGAAAATTCAGGCTTTCCTTTTTGAGGAGGACTGCTTTCTTATCCATTGTGCCGTTATTTCCTATAAGGGAAAGGCATATGCTTTTACTGCTAAAAGCGGTACGGGAAAAACAACTCATATAAGGCTTTGGAAAAAGCGTTTTGGCGACGAGGTCTCTGTCGTTAACGGAGATAAGCCGATTATCCGACGCCAAAAAAACGAGGACGGCAGCTATTCCTTTATAGCATACGGAACACCCTGGTGCGGCAAGGAGCATTATAATACTAATCGTGCCGTTCCTCTCGGTGGAATTTTTCTTCTAAACAGAGCGGAAGAAAACAGAGTTGAAATTGATAATGACGGCGAGGCTGTTCCTTTCCTTCTCGGTCAGATGAACTACAAAAACGACGTTCGCTATCTCGGTCGTATGCTCGATTTTATCGATTCACTCATTACTACTATCCCCGTTTGGCGGCTTTATTGTAATATGGATATCTCGGCAGCAGAGACGGCAGAGCGTGCCGTATCGGAAAAATACGAATTATAATTATCATATATAAAGGAGATTTGGTTATGTTCAAAATCAACGCAGAGGCTTACATACTTCGCAAAATCGGTGACGCACACTATGCCGTTCCGCTCGTTGAGGAAAACGGCGAAAACAAAATGATAAAGCTCAACGAAACGGCAGTTTTTGTTTGGAGAATCCTTGAGGAGGGCGCTGACGCCGAAAAAATCGCCGCCGAGCTTACAAAGGAATATGACGTTGCCGCCGATATCGCGCTTCGCGACGCCAACGCCTTTATTGCGGCTCTTTCTGGTGCAGGAGTTCTTGATGAAATATAATTCTCGGAAGAATAAATGTCAAAGGTATAAATGACCACCGGCGTGAATAACAATATGTATTAGTAAATGAGGTGGTAAACTTGTCAGAAATAAATTTAACAGATATATCGACAGCTCTCGAAAATAACCGCGAGCAGCTCATACAAGAGGCGGAAGATAAATATTTTTCAAACGTCCTCTCGGTGGTTGACGCTATTCTCTCAAAAAACAAGAGGATAGTTCTGCTCTCGGGCCCAAGCGGCTCAGGAAAAACCACAACTGCAAATTTTATTCGCCGTGAGCTTGAGAAAAGAGGGCATAAAACAGTCCTTATCTCGATGGATAACTTCTATCGCCCCTTGAGCGACCCTCTCTATCCTCGCGACGAGCAGGGCGAATTTGATTACGAGGCGGTTGAGGCACTTCGCTGCGACAAAATCCACGACTGTATCGAGAAGATCACAAAGGGGCTTCCCGTAACTCTTCCGCGATTCGTTTTCGGCGAGGGAAGAATCGACGAGGAGGCGTATAAATACTCAAATCCCGAGGGCGGAGTGTTTATAATGGAGGGTATTCACGGCCTCAATCCCATTTTTACAAGCGGAATCGACGAGGATAAAATTCTCCGTCTTTTCATAAGCGTTTCAACGAATATAAACCTCGACGGAGCACGGCTTCTCTCGGGAAAGAAGGTGCGCTTTGTTCGCCGTATGACGAGAGATTCTATCTACCGCAAAACAGGTGCGGGGGACACGCTTAAAAGATGGCAGAGCGTTCTTCGCGGCGAGGAGAAGTATCTCTATCCCTATAGAGACACCGCCGATTTCTGCTTTGACACATTCCATTCTTTCGAGCTGTCTGCTATGAAGGAGCTTGCCGCAATAGCCATCAGCGAAGCTGACAAAACAGACAGCTTCCGCGGCGAATTTGCGGATATTATAAGAAACGCACTCTCGCTCGTCCCGCCGCTCGACACCTCGCTCGTGCCAAAAACCTCTCTTATAAGAGAATTTATCTCGGGCGGAATATTTGACGGTGTTTATTGAATTATATATGCTTTTATAATCAGATTTATCCCCCTCCGATTTCGGCGGGGGATATTTTTTTCTGTTTTATTACCGTTCAGTACGCAAAAGAGAGACTCTTGTCAAATTTATTGTGATTTTTGATTTTTTTATTTACAAATCTTTAACGGTATGTTATAATAATAAAAACACAAAGGAGCTTTTTATGAAAAAAATACTGACGTTTTATACAAAATCACCACTTATTTTGCGTATTGCAATTGGTTTAGTTATTGGTGTACTTTTAGGCTTGTTTGTTCCGAGCGCTTCGTTCGTTGCCGTATTCGGCAATATTTTTGTAGGTGCTCTCAAGGGCGTTGCTCCAATTCTTGTTTTTGTGCTTATTATAGCCTCATTGGCAAGTGCAGGCAAGGGTATTGGCGGCAGATTCAAAACTGTTATCATTCTATATATGTTAAGCACGTTTTTAGCCGCTGTCGTTGCTGTTTTCGGTAGCTATATTTTCAAGGTTACAATACCGCTCAGCACCTCTATCGAGCAAACTGCTCCAACAGGACTTGGCGAGGTGTTCCAAAATCTGCTCTCAAATATGGTGAGCAATCCTATAACGGCTATCATTAACGGTAACTACACGGGAATTCTTACCTGGGCAATTATTTTAGGCCTTGCCTTGCGTGCCTCGGGTGACACAACAAAAGCCGCATTAAACGATATTTCCGCCGGCGTTTCAAAGGCGGTTGCATGGATTATTCAGCTTGCACCCTTTGGGATTATGGGACTTGTTTATTCATCTGTCGGCGAATACGGTATCGAAATCTTCACCGACTACGGAAAGGTATTGCTTTTGCTTGTTGGTTGCATGATTGCCGTTGCAGTAATCGTTGACCCGCTTATCGTTGCTATTGTACTTAAGAGAAATCCTTATCCGTTGGTGTTTAAGTGCTTCAAGGAGTCAGGAATTACCGCTTTCTTTACAAGAAGCTCGGCGGCTAACATTCCCGTTAATATGAAGCTTTGCGAAAAGCTTGGACTTGATAAGGAATATTATTCTGTAGCAATTCCCTTGGGCGCCACAATCAATATGGACGGTGCCGCAATTACAATTACCGTAATGTCGCTGGCCGCCGCTTTTTCACAAGGCATAGAGGTTAATATTGTTATTGCAATATTGTTAAGCTTTGTTGCTACGCTCGGTGCTTGTGGTGCTTCAGGCGTTGCGGGAGGCTCTTTGTTGCTGATTCCTATGGCGTGCTCGCTTTTGGGCGTTGGACAAGATATCGCGATGCAGGTGGTTGCGGTTGGCTTTATAATCGGTGTCGTACAAGACTCGCTTGAAACCGCTATCAATTCGTCGGGAGACGTTATCTTCTGCGCAACATCAGAATACCGCGAAAGACTTAAAAAAGGCGAAAAAATCAATTTCTAATTAAAACTCCCCCTGCCGAAATCGGCAGGGGGATATTTTTTATAAAGCTAATTTATTAGATTAACCCTTAATTGCAGCCTGTGCTGCTATCAGCAAAAGAGGGAAACTCATCTCTTTTTATAAACAACAAGTTCTGGATTTTCACCGTTTT
>JAZRJC010000055.1:0-1617 GCA_045645605.1 Eubacteriales bacterium
GTGTGCCAGCGTTACCACGTCACTGAATGAACCGTCAAAGTTTGTAAGCACGCGGCTCTGTTTTGCAGAGGGTACTCCACAGTCGAAGGCTCCTCCAACCTTACCTTCTCTCGGGTAGAAATCAATCCAAGCATTATCAAATGCAGACTTAACCATTTCGTATAGTTCGACGTCAAATTTCTTGAAGATGTTCAAGAGGTAGTTTCTCGCGTCCTCTGTCGAGTATTTCTTGTCATTCTTGCCCATAGGCGCGAAGAGGTCATACCAGGGAAGCGCGCCCTCGTGACCGAGAGCCTTTGCCTTTGCCTTCAGATATTTTCTGAATACGGGCATATATTCTTCCATTGCCGACAGGAGTGCGTCAAGCGTCTCCTTCTTCATTCTTGAGGTGTAGAGCGTCTTTGCAAGAGGACTTTCGTACCCTCTCATCTCGCACTCGTTCAGTACCTGTAGCTTTATGCTATTGAGAGCGAATGCAACCGAGTCCTTAATCTTTTCGTAGCACTCAAGCTCTGCCTCGTACGCCTTTTTTCTCGTTTCAGGGTCGGGCGAGTAGGCGAGATTGCGTGCTGAGGATAGGGGAATTTCCTTGCCGTCGATGGTTACGGTAACCGAGCTTGTCAGACTGCTCTGCAGGTCGCTCCAGGCTCCCGCTCCCGAGATGTTCATTTTAGCAAACAGTTCCTCCTCTTTGTCAGAGAGCAGATGCTTGCTGTCACGCTGAATATTGTTCAGCATATATCTGTATTCGTTGAGTGTAGGGGTTTCGGCAATGATAGTATCCAGGTTGCTAATCTGTGCAATAGCCTGTGAGATTTTCGTCGATGGTGCTGCCGTTGCACTTAACAGACCCATAAGTCTGCCGAGCGCCGATGCCGCTTCGGAGTCTTTTGTATTTGCCGAGTACTTGAGGTTCGCAAAAATGCCAAGCTTGCTTGCAAGAAGATTTAATTTTTCGCTTATTGCAATATATTCGCTGACAAGCTTTTCCTCTTCAATGTTTGAAATGTCGCTCGAGAGAGCATTTAGTGCTTCAATTTCCTTTGTCAAAAGCTCGGTGTCCTCGCTGTATTTCGGGTCGTCAAAGCCCGAATAGAGAATATCCAGATTCCATTCCTTGTTCATAAGCTCCTCCGTTAGTTTTTTTATTATTATATCATAGATATGAGAAAAAGTAAATAGATTTGCTAATAATCATAACCCAATCTGCGTAGCAAATTGCGTGACATCTCACCAAAAGTTGCGTAACCGTACATAATAAACGTCTTTTCTTAGTGTAACGCAGCCAGTCATAAAATCACCTCGTTCTAAGTCTTGTCGGCAGACAGAACCTCAATGGCAATTCTAGCTCCAAGCTTGAAAGCATAGACGAATATCTCACGTTCGTTAATATCCGTAAGTTCAGCGTAACAGTCATCAAATTTTTCAAGTGTTCCTTCCTGCTTGTCCGTTAGTTCTCCGAATAAAGCATCGTGATGGTCCGCTACATAGCCCATAAGCTCCTTTGTTTCCTTGTCCGTGCTTCTGCAATCCGTGTTAGGACATACATTGCCGTAGAATAGTTCTTCAAGTATGGATCTCATAATTATCACTCCTGTTTGTTAAGATATTGATAAT
>JAZRJC010000056.1:0-4441 GCA_045645605.1 Eubacteriales bacterium
GCCCCAGAAAAGCCCGGAACGTCTGTGCGTCGACGTTCGGGGCTTTATAAATTAAGACAATCAAATCGGTTTGTTCCAAACCGTTAAAATCACTTTGTTATCATATGAACGTTTACGTGAGGATAGCTGAAGTTAACGCCGTTTTTCTCAAAGGCAGGCTTTATGGCGTCCATTATGTCAAAATATACCGTCCAATAATCCTTATTTTCACACCAGGCTCTGGCGGTATAAAGAATATCGCTCTCTCTGAACTCATTGACGTGTGCTTCGGGGGTCATTCCCTCGTTCCCGAGAACCAAGGGGTGATCGCCAAGAAGCTGAAGCAAAACGGATCTTACCTTTTCCACATCGTCACCGTATGATGCGGAAACTGAAAATTCAACTCTGCGATAAGAGGCATTCGAATAGTTTATAATGCTTTCGTTGGCAATTTTGCTGTTAGGAATTTGAATCAGCTTCCTGTCCGGCGTGTCTAATTTAGTGTAAAACAAGCCAACCTCACGGACAGAGCCAGCCTCTCCTCCCGCTTCAACGTAATCTCCCACCTTAAAGGGATGATTGGAAATAATCTGAATGCCGCCGAATACGTTGCTCAAAAAGCCCTGAATTGCCAAGGATAAGGCAACGCCGATAACCGAAAGGGTCGCAACCAGCGACGAAACCGAAATTCCAAGACTGCTAACGAGGATAATAACCGCCGTAAACAGAAGAAAGGCCTTCAATAAAATTCGTAAAATTTTGCAGGCAAGCAGGTCCATCTGGGAGCGTTTTATAAACTTATCAAAGAAAATCAAAACAACCTTAACAGCAACAAGACAAGCCGCAAACAAAAGAAGGGCTGTAATTGCTTTTTGTAAGGGAAATTGCTTCAAGTAATCCAAAATAACAGACATATCGTATTCTCCGTAAAGATAATTATTATTTCATTTTACTTCAAATTCTTCCGTAAAGCTCGTTGAAGAATCGAAGCTTTTTCCTATCCACATGGGACAGCTGCTCCCGCGTAATGCGGTACGCCCAGTTGCCCGCGTCGGTGCCGGGGGTGTTCATTCGGGTGTCGGCTCCGTAGGCAAAAATATCCTGAATCGGAAAGATCACCGTGTCTGCGTGACTTGCCATAAGTGTCTTTATTATCTGCCGACAGGCCTCACGCCATTCTGCCGACTCACAGTTGCAGTAGGACAGAAGCCGATCGCGGCTCTCGGGCGGCATTTCCCAAATATAACCCAAAAGGGTGTTATTATCGTGCGTTCCGCTGTACGCTACGCAGTTTTTCGGATAGTTGTGCGGCAGATGAGGAGAGTTGATATCTCCCAAAAATGCAAACTGTAAAACACGCATACCAGGGAATTTGCTATAATTGAGAAGATTTTGCACCTGCGGAGTAATGTCACCCAGATCCTCCGCAATAATTATGCGGTCGCCGGCAATTCTTTGCAGCCGGTCAATCAAGGCACGACCGGGGCCCTTTTCCCATTTGCCTTCCTTTGCCGTCTCAGCCTCGGCAGGAATACTCCAATATGACTCGAGACCGCGAAAATGGTCAATACGGACTCCGTCAAACAGAGTCAGCACATAGCGAAGCCTCGCCGACCACCAAGCGTAGCCGTCCGCTTTCATTTGCTTCCAATTATAAAGAGGATTTCCCCAAAGCTGTCCGTCCTCGCTGAAATAATCGGGCGGTACGCCTGCCACCTTCTTGGGTCGCAGATTTTTATCAAGCTGAAATTGCTCGGGGTTCGCCCAGACATCACAGCTGTCAAGCGACACGTAAATAGGAACGTCTCCAATCACTTGGATTCCCTTTTCATTGGCATATTTTTTAATTGACGTCCATTGGCAGAAAAACTCATACTGAATCCACTGCCAGAAGGAAAGCTCGTCTCCGTCGGGCGTGTTCTCGGTCCATTCATACCAAGGAAGAAATCGGTTTTTCTGCTTCAGGGCAAGAAATTCAGCCGCACGGCAAAGCTCGGGATAGCTGCAAAGCCACGTGCGTACCTCTTCTCTCTGCTTATCCGTGACCCTCTCGTGCGCCAGTCTTAGTAGAGGCAGGCGCTCCTTGTCCAAGCGGGAATATTCACAGATGTAGGGATCGTTTTGCTTGGCCGCCTTCAGCTCTTGCGCACTCAAAAGTCCCTTATCGGCAAGAGTAGAAAGGTCAATAAACATGGGGTTGCCCGCAAATGCAGAATAGGATTTATATGGTGAATTGCAATCGTCCACCATACAGAACGGAAGAACCTGCCAGTAGGTAAATCCGCTCTCTGAAAGAAAATCTATAAACTCCCGCGCCTCCTTGCCAAAGGAACCGACGGAATAGTCACCGTATAGTGAAGAAAGGTGCAAAAGAACACCGCTTGCTCGTTTCATAATAACCCTCCGATAGCCACAGTATCGATAAAAGTATTATAGCACAAAAAACAGAAAAAAGCAATAACCGTATTTCGGAAAATGCTCTAACTGTTCGGCCGGGATTTGGGTCAGCTTCCAAATTAGTTCTATTGCAAAATCATAAAATGTATGTTATAATGAAATGTACGATTTTATTTTGGAAAGGAAGGCTGTGCCGAATTACACTCTCGCGCTTGAGTATAGGTTAAAGAAACCGAATAGTGAGACTTGATTTTCGGCATACCCAAGGAAGTAAAGGTATAAAAATGGCTACTGCACATATTAACGCAAAACAGGGAGACTTCGCCTCCACGGTTCTTATGCCGGGCGATCCTCTCCGCGCAAGGTTTATTGCGGAAAACTATCTCGAGAACGCGGTTCTCGTTAATAACGTCAGAGGCGTTCAGGGATACACGGGAACCTATAAGGGTAAGCGCGTATCGGTTATGGCAAGCGGAATGGGTATGCCCTCAATAGGTATCTATTCTTATGAGCTCTTTAACTTCTTCGGCGTAAACAACATTATCCGTGTCGGTTCTGCGGGAGCACTTCAGACCAATATTCACATTCGTGACATAGTGATCGGTATGGGCTGCTCCACCGATTCAAATTTCGCGGCAAACTTTAAGCTGCCCGGCACACTCGCACCGCTTTGCAGTTACGAGCTTATGAGTAAATGCACCGACGTCGCAAAGGAAATGGGAGTAACATACCACGTAGGCAACCTTCTTTCCACCGATATATTTTACGGTGACGACGAGACCGCAAGTGGCACTTGGGCAAAGATGGGCGTTATGGCAGTCGAGATGGAGGGCGCGGCTCTCTATATAAACGCCGCAAGAGCCAAAAAGAACGCTCTCGTTATCTGTACCATTTCCGACCACATCATCACAGGCGAACAAACGACCGCAGAGGAAAGACAAAGCTCCTTTGGAGAGATGATCACTCTTGCGCTTGAAACTGCATTGAAGATTGATTAATCACAGTGAAAAAGAGAAAGCAGATGCATTGCATCTGCTTTCTCTTTTTGGCAAGTTGCACCGATTTAGATAGCAACCAAAAACAGCAGTATACTTATCTCACCACCGAAGAATGACTGTAAATATAGAATTCCTCCTGACTTGGCATCCACTTCTTTTCTTTTTCAGGGAAAGTTTGATCAAAACTTGCTACAGCGTCAGCATCCTCACAACAATCGGCAGCGGTGCTGGGAATATACATCCACTTTCTGCCAGCAAGAGCATCCGGTACAAGCTCGCATACAAGAAGTGCAGTTGGAAAGTTACCGTCAACAACAAAACTTACGTTTTTCTTTTTGCAGCTTACAAAGCCGCGGCTAACATAGTTCCCGGGATTTCCGAAATTAATGTTCACATCGTATCCCATTTTTCTTGCAACATCAAAAGAATGTTCTATCAGAATTTTCCCGAGCTTTTGCCGCTGATATTCAGGGGCAACGCAAAGAGGGCCAAAAGAAAGGATTTCTTTTCTTTTGCCGTTCTCGTCTTCAAGCCATGCTTTTGTATACATTATATTGCCTATGATTTTGCCGTCTTTTTCAAGGACAAAAGCAAGTTCGGGTATAAAATCGGGGTGGCTTCGCATTTTATGTACATAATAGTGCTCGTCAGCCCCCGGTTTATAAACGTTCCAAAATGCCTCGCGGGTAAGTTCTTCAACTGCTCTGTAATCTTTTTCTGTTTCTAAACGTATCGTCAAATCATCCATTTTAAAAATTCCTTTCTTCATTGTCCTTTTGCAATCCATTTCTTTGACCAAGCAAACAATGTATCGGACATTAAATTAAAATCCACCATTCCGCCATTTTTCAAAGTCATAAACGTTTCGATAATGACCCGTTCATCGTAAGATACTACTTGGAGCAATTCTTTTTGATGGCAGATATATTCCCCCGTTTGCTTGAAAGCAATCGCCTGTACAACAAAAGAAGCCGATTTATATAAAACTCGCAAAATATCTTCGCTTTTTTCATGGAGCATATTGTGAACACATCCGTGGTATGTATTACAGGCACCAATTTTGATTG
>JAZRJC010000057.1:0-14470 GCA_045645605.1 Eubacteriales bacterium
AGACGAAAATGGCGAAACTCCATACCGTATAGGATCAACCATAGCGTATGCTCCGGCTGAGGATCCGCAGGTTGCGGTGCTTATTATCGTCGATGAGCCGACAAAGGGCTCTGTTTACGGAAGCATTGTAGCGGCACCTTACGTTGCAAACGTAATGGCGTCAATTCTGCCTTACCTTGGAGTTGAGGCTGAATATACAGAAGAAGAGCTTGAAAATATCACAAAGATCGTTCCAAACTACGTTGGCTGGAGCGTTGAGGATGCTAAAACTAATTTAGGCTACAGAAAGCTTGATTACGAAATCGTAGGCACAGGAGATAAGGTTACGTCGATTGTTCCTGCAGGCGGAAGTGCTATGAGGAACGACGGTAAGATTTATCTTTATACGGGTGACGAGGCCCCAAAAAAGGACGTTACAGTTCCCGACGTTGTCGGCAAGAGTGCTACAGTTACGAACATGATGGTTATTAACAGTGGACTAAACATACAAATCAAGGGTGCAGCTACCCACGAGGGCGGCACAGGTCCCGTTGCGGTTTCACAGTCTCCTGCTGCAGGAGAAAGAGTTCCAAAGGGAACAGTCGTTACGGTAGAATTCAGATATCTTGACGGCACGGATTGACATATTTCAATAAAAAGCACAAAAATATAATAAAAATTAACGCCTTGCGGTTCTTTTGGGGATCGCAAGGCAAAAACACACAAAAAACAGATTAGAAAGCCATCTAATTAGATTGTCGTTAAAAACAAACGAAAGACAAATTCAACAAATATCTAATTAGAGGTGGTTATATGAATATTGTCGAAATTCTAAATTCGACAGATGTAAAACTTGGCAAAGAAACAAAAATAAATATTAACGGTATCTCGGATAATTCCCGTGAAATCAAAAGCGGATATTTGTTCATCTGTATAAGAGGACAGAAAACCGACGGACACAGGTATATTTCGGACGCGATTGCAAACGGGGCCACGGCCGTTATCACTGATAAGGATTACGACGGAGAGAAGGTCGAGGGAGTTATTTATTTTACCTCATCCGATACGAGAGCGGTCGCAGCACACGCATTTAACGCTTGGTATGGAAGACCTACAGAAAAATTAAAGGTGATAGGCATAACCGGAACAAACGGAAAAACGTCTGTCAGCTATATGCTGCGTGCAATTTGCAGAGAAGCGCTTATTGATACGGGTCTTATCGGTACTGTGGGCTGCTATTCAAAGGATAAAAGATTGGATATTCGTCCCGCGAGGGAAGACGCCAATATGACAACGCCTGACCCTTGCGAGTTATATAAAATTCTTTCTCTTATGGTGGAGGACGGGATAAGCCTCGTTATAATGGAGGTCAGCTCTCATTCACTTATTCAGCAAAAGGTTGCACCGATAAGATTTGAGTCTGCGATTTTCACGAATCTTACTCCCGAGCATCTTGATTTTCACAAAAGCATGGAGGATTATCTTCTTGCAAAGAAGATGCTGTTTCAAAAAACAGAAGCGGCTATTATCAATGCAGATGATGATTATGCAAATGAGATCGCAGGAGAGGCAGAGGCTTACGGCTGTAAAAACGTAAGGCTTTGCTCGATAAAGGGGAAAAATGCGGACTATTCCGCAAACTCAATAAAGAATCTTGGTACGCAGGGTGTGGAATACGTTTTGACCTCGGTTTCGGCCGTATTTAAGGTGAAGTCCCCGATTCCGGGTGAGTTTACCATTTCGAATACGCTTTTGGCGTCAGCCGCAGCACACCAAATAGGGATATTGCCGAGGAATATTCAGACAGCACTTCTTAATATGCCTGTGGTCGAGGGGAGATTTGAGAGAGTCAAGCTTCCCGTGAACGCTAACTTTACGGTTTTTATTGATTACGCCCATACTCCCGACGCACTTCGGAATCTTCTCGTGACTGTGAGAGGCTTTCGCCTCCCGGGGCAGAGAATAGTTCTGCTTTTCGGCTGCGGCGGAGACAGAGATAAAACAAAACGTCCGATTATGGGGAAAATCGCATCAGAGCTTTGCGATTTTGTTATAATTACCTCGGACAATCAGAGAAATGAAGACCCGCAGGACATAATTTCGGATATTATGAGAGGCTATGATTACGGCGGAGCACTTTTTGAGGTTATTCCGAGCCGTCGCGATGCAATAGATTTTGCAATTCGGAATGCAATAAGCGACGATATAATTTTACTTGTCGGAAAAGGACACGAGCAATACGAAATTGTGGGGGATAAAAAATATCCGTTCAGCGAAAAGGAAATTGTATCGCACCTGGCAGAGAAATACTACGGATAGTCCCTTAAACGAAAGGATTTTTGAATGATAACTGTTCTGAAGCTTGGAAGACTTACAATTAAAGATGTAGCAGAGCTTGCGGGCGGTACGCTTCATTTCGTTGGAAATGAGGAGAATTACAGCTTCGGAAAGTTTTGCACGGATTCACGCGAGGCTGACGAGGACACCTTGTTTGTTGCGATGAAGGGCGAGAAAGTTGACGGAAACGATTATATTGCCTCGGCGGTATCGCGCGGCTGTCGTTGCGTTCTCTCGGAGAGAGAGCCGACGACGCTTGACGGGGAAGGATTTTCCACAGTGTGCGTTCCCGATTCGATAGAGGCACTTGGAAAAATTGCCAAGGCATATAAGAAAAATTATAAAGGAAAAACGGTTGCCGTAACTGGCAGTGTTGGTAAAACCACAACGAAGGAGTTTATTTCCTGCGTCTTGAGCTATCGTCATAAAACCTTCAAAACTCAAGGAAATTTCAATAGCACTATAGGTCTTCCGATGAGTATTCTCGGCATTGATAGAGATGACGAGATGGCTGTTCTTGAGATGGGTATGAGCGGTTTTGGCGAGATTGAGTTTATGTCAAGGGTCGCAGAGCCTAACATAGCGGCAATTACAACTATCGGCACGTCTCACCTCGAGATGCTTGGCTCAAGAGAAAATATATGTAAGGCAAAGATGGAGATTACCGAAGGGCTTCGTGAGTTTGGCATTCTTCTGCTGAACGGTGATGACGAGCTTCTCGTAAGCTATCCCACGGGAGATATCAAAAAGAAGCTTGTTGCCCTGAAGAACAGAGATGCCGATTTTCGCGCTGTGAATATCAGAGGCGGTGTAATGAAAACCACCTTTGACGTAATATACGGCAGAAGGGTTCTTGAGGACGTTGAAATTCCTACGATGGGCGAGCATAACGTTTATGCGGCGCTCTTCGCTATTGCTGTCGGGTTTCTTTACGGAATGGACGGCGAGCATATAAAGGACGCCCTTATGACCTTCAGAAACACGGGCATGAGGCAGAATATTTACGATGCAGACGGAATAACCATAATTGAGGACTGTTATAATGCAAGTCCCGAATCTATGCGCTCGGGAATCGACGTTCTTATCGAGCTTTCGAAGCGGAAAAATGCGAGAGCTGTGGCACTTCTTGGCGATATGCTAGAGCTTGGCGAGGATTCGGAGCAGCTGCACCGCGAGGTTGGCAGATATCTTGCCGAGAGCGGAGCGAAGGTGCTTTTTGCTTACGGTAAGCGTGCCGAGGCTATAGCAATATCTGCTGTCAGAAACGGTATGCGTCCCGAGAACGTTTACACAGACGCTTCGGCTGACGGCCCCGAGAAAATCGGAGATATGATCATTCACGCATTAAAGAGAGGCGACGTGCTTTTGGTCAAGGCAAGCAGAGGTATGGCGGCAGAGAAGGTTATCGAATACGTAAGAGAAAAAAACGGCGGTCTTTTTGGTTGAAAGGAAATGAATTCAGATGGATAATAAGCTTATAATATACGTTGCTCTGTCGGCGGTATTGGTATTTATTCTTACGGTTTTAGTAGGGAAGAGGGTCATTCCGATTTTGAAGAGCCACAAGGTGGGACAGAAAATTCTCGATATCGGCCCGCGTTGGCATAAATCAAAAGAGGGAACACCGACAATGGGTGGAATTTGCTTTATTCTTTCCATTCTCGTTGTAATGGTGGGTTTCTTTATCTTCTTCGCGATAAAGGGTGAGGCAAACACTCTTATCCCGTTGGCGATGACTTTGGCCCTTGCAACCTTCAACGGAATGATAGGCTTTATCGACGATTACACAAAGCTTGTGAAAAAGCAAAACGAGGGACTTCTTGCTTATCAGAAATTCCTGCTTCAGCTTTTGGCGGCGACGGCTTACGTTTTCATTATGAGCAAAACGGGCAACCTTGAAACCTCGCTTTATATCCCCTATTTTGATAAAACTGTTGAGCTTGGAGCTCTTTACTACGTATTTGCCGTAATTCTTGTAACAGGAATTGTAAACAGCGTAAATCTGACCGACGGAATCGACGGTCTTGCAAGCTCTATATCAGCGGTTGTGGGAGTTTTTCTCATTGTTGTTTCGCTTATTATTGAGGATATAAACCTTGGCTTGACGTCAGCCTGTCTTGTGGGCGGAACACTCGGATTCCTCGTTTATAATTTTTATCCTGCAAGAGTATTTATGGGGGATACGGGCTCGCTTTTCCTTGGAGGAATTATTGTCGGCTCGGCATTTATAATAAACAATCCCCTGCTTGTTCTCGTTTTCGGACTTATGTTCGTTCTTGAAACTCTCTCTGTAATGCTGCAGGTAGGCTGCTTCAAGCTTACGCATAAGAGAATTTTCAAGATGAGTCCGATACATCATCATTTTGAAAAATGCGGCTGGAGCGAGGTTAAGATCGTAACGGTATTTTCGTTATTAACCATTGTGTTCTGTATGCTTGCCCGGTTTGGTATAAATTGATTTTTGAAATCTGAAAGGAGACGCCGATGGAAGAGAAGCATGACGAGGATTATTTCGTCAAAAGAAAAATACCAGAAGCTGATGAAAAAAAGAAGCCCGACTCTGCTACGGCGGACACTCCTTCTCATAAATCATCACAAAAAATAAAGATAAAAAAAAGAAAGCTTTTTGAAAATATAAACGCGGCAGAAAAGAAAAGAAAGTCGTCTCTGCCGACAGAGAATATATCGCCCCCACCTGCCCAAAATACTAAAGGAGCAGAAAACACGAAGACGTTAGGGAAGAAGGGCGTGCTTGCCGATTTTTTCACCTTTTCGGAGGAATACAAGGCAGGAAACGTGGATATGCCTTTTCTCATAATCCTTTTAATGCTTTTGGCTTTTGGCGTTGTTATGACCTTTTCGGCAAGCTATGCGTATGCAGAGAAGGCATACGGAGACAGCTATTATTTTGTTGAAAAGCAGGTAATATTTGCCGTGTTCGGTCTTCTGACGATCGTTGCGGTTACGCTTTTCCCGATAAAAACCTATAAGGTTGTTACATACGTTCTGCTTGCGGCGGTAATTATATTGCTTATAGCGGTGCTTTTAGTAGGATCAAGCGGCGGTGGCGCACAAAGATGGCTCAATATTCCGGGTTTTGGAAGATTTCAGCCCTCAGAGCTTGCAAAAACCATTATAGTTATGTACCTTGCGATGTTTATGACAGAGCATTCAAAGGAAATAGAATCGAAGACGCTTAAAAAATCATTTTCATACGGAATATTGTTTCCCGGCCTCTTTATTCTTTTGGTAGGCGGACTCGTAGTTCTTGAAAAGCACTTCTCGGGACTTATCATTATTTGCTCTATCGGTGCTGCTATGATGTATATGGGAGGCGCGAAGCTACGTTTTATAATTCCTATTGCCCTTGCAGCAATAGCCTTAATTATAGTGGCTATTCTGACGATTGGATATTCAAGTAACCGAATTGAGATCTGGCTCGATCCCTGGAAGGATCCGGGCGGAGCAGGGTGGCAGACGATACAGGGACTTTACGCTATTGCGTCGGGAGGAATTTTCGGCGTGGGACTCGGAAACAGCCGACAGAAGTACGGCTACGTTTCACAGCCCCAGAACGACTTTATTTTTACTATCGTTTGCGAGGAACTTGGTTTTGTTGGAGCCTTTGCACTCATTACACTTTTCCTTTTGCTTATATGGCGAGGCTTTGTTATAGCCCGACACTCGCCCAACAGATATACCTATCTTGTTGTTGCTGGCTTTATGGCAAAGATACTTTTGCAGGTTGCTTTCAATATAGCCGTTGTCACGAACGTATTCCCGAACACGGGTATTTCGCTCCCCTTCTTTAGCTCAGGCGGAACGTCGCTTGTGGTTCAGATGGCGGAAATGGGAGTCGTGCTGTCTATTTCAAGATATTCAAAGCAGAAAAGATAATCAATTATTGACGAGGATTCATATGAGAGTAATTATGACGGGCGGCGGCACGGGAGGTCACGTAAACCCTGCAATCGCTATTGCTAATACGATAAAAAGAAACGAGCCGGATTCTGAAATTATATTCGTCGGCACGAAGCACGGAATCGAAAACAAGCTGACAAAGGCAGAGGGATATGAGATTCGGCACATTGATATTATGGGAATCAGGCGCTCCTTATCCCCAAAAAACATCAAGGCGTTTTATCTTGCGCTGGTGTCACCGATAAGAGCTAAGCGGCTTGTTAGGGACTTCAATCCCGATATAGTTATAGGCACCGGTGGATACGTTTGCTGGCCCGTGCTTGTGGCGGCGGCAAAATTGGGTATTCCGACGGTGGTACACGAATCAAACGCTTTTCCGGGTGTTGCCGTCAGAAAGCTTCAGCCTTACGTTGACAGAATACTTTTGAATTTTAAGGAAAGCGAAAAATATCTTTCGGCAAAGGATAAGCTTATGCATGTTGGAAATCCTCTGCGAGATTCTTTCAGCGTCATTGACAAGGAAAGTGCCAAACGAAAGCTTGGCATTGACGGCTATGACAGCTTTATTCTCTCCTATGGCGGAAGTCTTGGAGCGGAGAAGGTCAACGAGGCGTGTCTTGCCCTTATGAGAGATTACGTCAAGGATAATCCGAAGGTTTTGCATCTTCACGCAAGCGGTGCTATCGAGAGGGAAGCTTCGCTTAATATGCTCCGTGAATACGGGCTTGACAAATGTGAAAACATTAAGCTCGTTGAATATATTTACGATATGCCGATACAGATGGCGGCGGCAGACCTCGTTATTTCAAGAGCAGGTGCTATGACCGTGTCAGAGCTTGCGATGCAGAAAAAGGCAAGCATTATGATCCCCTCGCCAAACGTAACCAATAATCATCAATACAAGAACGCAAAGGTGATTGAGGATATGGGAGGAACTGTTATTATTGAGGAAAAGGACCTTTCGGGTAACAGACTTCAATGCGAGGTCTCAAAAATTCTTTCGGATAAAGGTTTGCAGAAAAAAATGGGAGAGAACATTTCTCATTTTGCCGACCTTAATGCAAATAAGCTTATTTACGATGAGGTAAAGCGACTTTCAGCGGAAAGGAAAAAGGGTTCGTGCCAATGAAGCGTAGAAATGAATATTCGGGCAGAGATCGGCCGAGAGATAGCCGCAAAAGCGTTTGGCTGACCCTTATCATTGTCGTTGCTTTGATTTTGCTGATAGGCTTTATTTTGGTCAGCTTTACGACTTCCCTTTTCAATATAAGCAGTATCGAGCTTTCGGAGGAGGGAAAATACAGTCTTGATGAGATTATCTCGGTATCGGGAATAAAGATGTCTGAAAAGATATATAAGGTTCACTCAGGTGAAGCAGAGGAAAAAATTCTTTCCGAATTTCCCGATATAGTTGAGGTCAAGGTCAGGAAAAAGCTGCCCTCAAGGATAGTTATTGACATAATCTATGACGTTCCCGTTTACTACGTAAAGGTAACCGACGAATATTATACCTTATCAAGGAGCCTATACGTTCTTGAGAGATACGGAAAATACAAGGACGTAAAGGGGAAGGGGCTTGTGGAGCTTATCCTGCCACCGCTTGAGAGGGTTGTTGTCGGCGAGAATCTCCGATATACAGACGATGAAGCTTCGGCGTACGTCAACGAGGTTATCAAGGCCTTCCTTGAATCTGATTTCTCTGACGAGGCGGACAGGCTTTCTGTTAAGAACAAGTTTGATGCGTCGATAGTGAAAAAGGGTAATTACAGAATAATTCTCGGCAATATTAAGGAAATGCCGCTGAAATTAAAAATGGCAGCAAAGGTGCTTAAGGAAGGGAATTATCTCGGGCAGGACGGAGTGACCGTTGACGTCTCAAATTCGGCCGAATGTGCGGTTAGAGTAGATAAAACCGATAAAATTGAATAATTTGTCGGTTTTTCCATAAAAAATCTCGGGAAATCAGAGAAAATTTCAAAAAAACTATTGCAAAAAATTAAAAAATCATATATTATATAGAGGAAGACATTTTTCTATACATAATAGTGATTCAAACAAAAAAGTATTAAAAAATGGAGGAAATAAAAATGACATTCGAACATGATGATGTTTACGACAGTGGTGTTTGTATAAAGGTGATAGGTGTAGGCGGCGGCGGAAACAATGCTGTTAACCGTATGATCTCTTCAAACATCCGCGGTGTAGAGTTTATTTCAATTAACACAGACCGTCAGGTGCTTAAAAGCTCCGGCGCACCCAACCAGATAGTAATTGGTGAGAAGATTACAAAGGGTCACGGTGCGGGCGCTAATCCCGAGATCGGTGCAAGAGCTGCTGAAGAAAGCCTTGATGATATCAAGAATGCTCTCTCAGGTGCCGATATGGTATTTATCACAACGGGTATGGGTGGTGGAACAGGTACCGGTGCTGCTCCTATCGTTGCAAAGGCTGCAAGAGAGCTTGGCATCCTTACAGTTGGTATTGTAACAAAGCCCTTCCTTTTCGAGGGAAGAAAGAGAATGGATGCGGCTGAGATCGGTATCGCTAACCTCAGCGAATTCGTTGACGCTCTCGTTGTTATCCCGAATGAAAGATTAAAGCAGGTTTCTGATACAAGAATTACGCTCTTCAATGCCTTTGAAATTGCCGACGACGTTCTTCGTCGCGGTGTTCAGAGCATTTCCGAGCTTATTAATGTTCCCGGATTTATCAACCTTGACTTTGCGGACGTTACGTCTGTAATGTCAAACGCAGGATACGCTCACATGGGCGTTGGTGCGGCAACGGGCAAGGATAAGGCAGAGCTTGCGGCAAAGGCTGCTATCTCGAGTCCTCTCCTTGAAACGTCAATCAAGGGTGCAAAGGGTATTCTTATCAGCATCACCGCATCTCCCGACGTTGGACTTGAGGACGTTGATTTGGCATCCTCAATGATTGCAAGCGAGGCAAACGAGGAAGCAAACGTAATCTGGGGAGTTGCCTTTGACGAAGAGCTTGAGGACGAGATGAGAATTACCATCATCGCTACAGGCTTTGAAAAAAAGGAAGACGATAAGAAGCCCGTTGTTAACGTAATCAATAATAAGGACATTAAGCGTCCTCAGGAGGCTGCGGCTGAAGAAAAGCCTGCGGAAAAGAAGGCTCCCGCTATGGAAGATACTATCGAGGTTCCCGTTTTTGACGCAAACGAGGCACCTGCTTATCAGCAGACAGAAGCATCCCAGCAGGAGGCTTTCCAGAATGACTACTATAACGGCAGCATCGAGAAAACAGGCGACGATGATTTCGATGAAATAATGTCTATACTTAAAAACGGACGCCGTAGAGACGGCTTCAGAAGAAGATAATTGACTGTTAATTTATTAAACGGGCGGCGGACGATGTATTTTGCCGCCCGTTAATTTTGAGAGGAAAGCTATGAAAAATTTATATCCATTGAAATTATCCTTTGTTGCAAAGTACAGGTGTTGGGGCGGCTCGGGTCTGAAAAATGATTTTGGTAAGGAAGGTGATCTCGATAAGGTTGGCGAGACTTGGGAGCTGACTGTAAGAGATGACGAGATGAGCTATATTGTGAACGGCGTGGAAAATGGAGCATCTCTTTCCGAATACATAAAAAAACACGGAAACGCAGTTGTTTCTCCCGAATATGATGGGGGGCATTTTCCACTGCTTATAAAGCTTATTGATGCCGAGGACAAGCTTTCGGTTCAGGTTCACCCCGATGACAAATACGCAAGGGACGTTGAGAACGATATGGGTAAAACAGAGATGTGGTATATCGTTTCAGCAAAGCCTGACGCTAAAATTATATACGGACTTCGCGACGGGATCACTTCCGAGGACTATGCAAGGGCAGTGAAGAACGGAAATATTGAGGATGCTATGAAATATTGCTCCGTCTGTTCAGGGGAGACGTATTTTATTCCATCAGGACTTGTACACGCTATCGGTGAAGGAATAATTATTGCAGAGATTCAGCAAAATTCAGACCTTACTTACCGAGTTTACGACTATTGTCGCCGTCAGGACGATGGAAGCTTCCGAGAGCTTCATATTGAAAAGGCACTGTCTGTTGTCCGTCCCTTTAGTGAGGATGAAATAGAGATCCTTCGATATGAGAGGGGGAAGCCCCACGGTGCTCTTGCGTCCTGTCGCTATTTTACCGTTTATAAAGAGGATATTGACGGGGAAAAGAGCTTTGATTGCGATGAGGAAAGCTTCCGTTCTCTTCTTTGCGTTGACGGCGAAGGGTATGTTACTTGTGGCGGAGATGAATACCCTCTAAAAAAGGGAGACAGCTATTTCCTGCCGGCAGGTCTTGGCGAATATAAAATTGCGGGTAAGCTTTGCGTGATTATTTCTTCGCTCTAAATTTTACAAATATTCTATTGGAGAGAAAAAATGTCATTTTTCAAATCTGTAGCAGATAAGATAAAAAAATTCGGGAAATGGATAAAGGATAAATTTCTCGCAATAAAGAACAGTAGGATACTTAATAACAGATATTTTAAGATTTTTATCTGGGGCAGAAACAGCGTGATTTCTTTGATTATAAGCCTGATAATAGGCATTATCGCGCCTATATATGCTTACAAAATGATGGAATCCTTTGTCAACAGATATACCGATATGACAGAGGAGATTCTTATCTTCAATTTGATTTTTGTATTTCTCGTTGAAATAGCTCTTCTGCTCCTGACGAAATCGCTGAAAATTGCCTCGTTTTTTACCGTTTTGATGTGTGCCGTTATCGGATATGCAGAGTGTATGGTGCTGTCATTTCGGTCTTTACCTATCTATCCCTGGGATTTGTTGTCTATCAGAACGGCACTCTCGGTTGCGGGAGAATACGAGCTTCAGATAACAGAGCATATAAGGCTTTTACTTCGGTATTATGCTTATTTGCTCGCCGTAATACTTCTTTTTTGCTGGGCAAAGATTCCGAAGTTCAAGCTTTCGCTCGTATCAAGAATTGCAGGACTTCTCGTAGTTGCCTTATGCTTTACGATTTGGGGTGCAAAGGCACAGGACGAGGACTTTCAGGAGGATATTGGGTATTACCCGTATCTGTTTACGCCAACAGTCGTTTATCGTGAAAACGGGTTCTTTTTCAGCTTCATCTCTCTTTTGAAGTATGTAAACGTTGAAGAGCCGAAAGGATACGACGTAGAGGAGCTTCAGAGGACGGCTGATAAATATTCGAGTATGACGGCAGATGGGCCGAAGGGGGACATACCTAACATAATCGTTATAATGAATGAGTCCTTTTCCGACTTGAGCGTTCTCGGAGATATAGAGATAAATATGGATTTTATGCCTTATTTCAGAAGTATCAAGGATAACGCAATAAGCGGATATGCATATACCTCTGTTAAGGGTGGGAACACTCCAAATTCCGAATACGAGTTCCTTTTGGGCGATACTATGGCGTTTTTGCCAAGCGGAAGTATTCCTTATCAGCAGTACATAAAAGAGGATATGGACGGCTTTATCTCGGATTTGAAGGAAAACGGCTATTCTTCGATAGCGATACATCCTTATAACGCAACGGGATGGCAGAGAGATACGATATATCCTATGCTCGGCTTTGATTCAGCCTTATTTTCAAGAGATTTTTTGAATCCCGAGAGAATAAGAAGCTATATTTCTGACGGAGAGGTTTTTGACAAGATAAAGCGGATTTTTGCCGACAGCACGAATGGAGACACACCGCTGTCTGTTTTCGCTGTTACTATGCAAAACCACGGCGGATACGTAAAGCCTGCCGAGGGCTTCTATAATTTTGAGCCTGACGTTGATATTGCGGGAATGCCTTATAATAAGAGCCTTGTTCAAGCCTATCTCTCTCTCGTTAAAATCTCGGACGAGGAATTTGCGTCCTTTTTGGAGTTTTTCTCATATCAGCCCGATAATACCGTAATTTTGATGTTTGGCGACCATCAGCCGAACAGCTCTGTAACAAAGCCTATTCTCGATTCACTTGGGGTTGACGAGGAAACGGACGATTGGAATGAGAGAAGTCGTCAATTCATAGTTCCCTTTGTGATTTGGGCAAACTATGATATAGAGGAGCAGTCGGACGTTGTAACAAGTCTTAATTATCTGAACATATATCTGTCAGAGGCGGCAGGACTGCCACTCTCGGGATATCAGCAGTACAGAAAAGAGCTGATGGTAAAATACCCCGTAATTACGGCGAATTTCTGTATCGATGCCGAGGGAAATATACTTACCTGGGACAAGCTTGATATTGAATCGGATAAAGACCTTTTGCTTTACTCACAATTCCAGTATAATCATCTGTTTGATGAAAATAAGCTTGTGGGATTTTTTGATTGAGCATGATAAATGAAAAGAGGCTGTCACCAAATGGCGACAGCCCTTATCTTTTATTGCTTTTGAGTATCGTTATCCTCCGAATTCAGATAACGCTTTGATTGAGTTGTGAAAAGCTCATGGTATTTACCGCCGAGCGCCATAAGCTCGGTATGAGTTCCTTCCTCAACAACCGCACCGTTCTCAAGAACGACGATTTTTGAGGCTATAGTTGCACTTGAGAGTCTGTGAGATACGAAAATCGTTGTTTTGTTCGTGCGAAGCCTGTCGAACTGATTGAAGATCTCCTGCTCTGCCATAGGGTCAAGAGATGCTGTCGGCTCGTCAAGAATCAAAATGTCGTTGTCTGAATAAAAGGCTCTCGCAATAGCTAATTTTTGCCATTGACCGATGGACAGCTCAATTCCGTTTTTCTCGAAGTGCCTCATAAGAGGAGTGCTGTATCCGTCGGGCAGATTTGAGATGAAATCCGCGGCGTTGCTCTGAATTGCGGCGTTACTTATTTCCTCATCTGTCGCTTCTCTCGAAACGTCGCCAAATGCGATGTTCTCAGAGACCGTGAAGGCGTATTTTCCAAAGTCCTGGAAAATAATTCCGAAGGTTTTGTAAACGTCCTCAACGCTGTAATCGCGGATATCTCGTCCGTCGAGTAAAATTCTCCCCTCGGTCGGGTCGTAAAGACGGGTCAGAAGCTTTATAAGCGTGGTTTTTCCCGCACCGTTAAGACCAACGAGAACAACAGTTTCACCGGGGGCAAACTTCAAATTCACGTTGCGAATAACGGCTTTATCCGTTCCGGGATATGAAAAGCTGACGTTCTGAAATTCGATTGAATGAGGGATATTGTGCTGAATTTTCTCGGGGATTTCTTTTATCGGAACAATAGTTTTTTCCTCCTTTACGAAGGAAATAAGGTTGTCGATAAAGAGAGTACCCTCGTATATTGACGCCGAGGTCCAGATAAGAGTTGAAATATTGGCGGCAATCGTAGTTAAAGCTCCTGTGTAAAGAGAATAGTCGCCGATCATTATTTTGCCCGAAATAACCATAAAGGCAATAATACCGAAAAGTGCGATATTGGTAGCCCCCGTTATAACGGCAATTACGATATGCCAGGCGGTTTCTTTAACGATAAGCTTTTTTATTCCTGAATAGTAGATATCGAAAACCTGACGGTATTTGCCGATAAAGAGGTCGGAAAGACCGAATATTCTTATCTCTTTTACCATATCCTTGTTTGTGAGAAGACTGCTGTAATAATTCATTTGTCTTCTTTCCTTTGAACGCCATCTGATATAAGAGAAGTTTTTGCGGCGGTATGCGAAGTTGATAATGGCGGAGGGGAAGGAAACGAGGATAATAATAGGTGCTGTCCACCACATTCCGGGAAGAGTCAGAAGAACAACAAGGTATGAAATAAAGCTGATTACAGTGCTTATAACCGAGAAGGTTGAGGACAAAATCTGAATTGGTCGGTGACCTGCTTCACGGTTTGCATTCTCAAGCTTTTCATAAAACGCCGGATCGTCGAACGAGCTCTGATCGAGCTCTTTAGCTTTACCGATGATCTTAAGCTTGATATGATTAACGACAAGCTCCCCCGCGATAGCGGTAACCATAGTATTCACCTTACCGAGTATTCTCTTAAGGAAGAGATATATCATCTCAAGAATAAACAGAAATACAATAACGCGCAGCGTTACGAAAAGATCATCGTATACGCTTCCGGAAAGCTCGGGAGCCTTTTCTATCAATTCAGCAATACCGTTGATAAGATATTTGGTTATATAAGCACCTATGACCGGCAAGACACCGTCGAGCAAGCACAACGCGCACATAGACAGTAAGATCGCCGGTGAAGCTGCCCATACAAGTCCGATTATATAACAAAGAC
>JAZRJC010000058.1:0-17740 GCA_045645605.1 Eubacteriales bacterium
AGGCGATACAGTACAGAAGCCTTGACAGAAAATACTGGCGAAGATAATTTCGGAATTAAATTTACAACCGACAGCCTTTGTGCAAACAGCATTTTGGCGGTCGGTTGTTTTTTTGCGGAATATCGCGCAGTCAATAATCTGCGTTTGTGATTTTTCTTGACATAATCGGGGTATTACTATATAATATATGTATGAACACTTGAAAGGCAAGGAATATATGGAAAAGCAGATATTAAAAGGTATTCGCCAAAAAAATATCCGTGACTTTTTAGGAGTAATAAAGCGAGAGGGCAAGGCTGAGAGGGCGAGGATAGCAAAGGAAATCGGCGTCAGTCTTATGACGGCGGGCAAAATTGCAGACGGACTTCTTGACGCCGGGGTGCTTATTGAGGAAAAGACTCCTAAGGACTTTGTCGGCCGCCGTGCGGGAGCGCTTTCCTTCGGGAGTGGTCACGTTGTGCTTGTTGCAAGCTTTACTCCGCGCGGAATGACGGCGGTGGCATTTGACAGTGCTCTTAACGTCGTTGAGCGCGTGACGTGTGAATTTAATACCGAGCTTTCGGATTTCATGAATTGCCGCACGATGTTTACGGCTTATAGAGATCTGATAGTTACCCATATATGCGAAAAGGTGCTTTACGGACTTGGAATCGTCGTCCTTGGTGACTACGATTTGGAGAATGACAAGCCCTCTGACCTCGGGGAAACAAGACTTGCTTCATTCTCGCCTCTTTGGGGAATGGAGGAGGCGGTCGGCTTTTGCATTGAGGAGATTATGGGCTCTCCGCGTGCTATGGCTAATTGCTATCGAGAGAAAAAATCCGTGCTTCGTCTTGAGCTTTGTCGTGGGGCGGTTAGCGGTGGGATTTTGAGCAGTGGTGAGCTTATCGGGGGCGGTAAAAAGGCAGACCTTGGCGCGCTCCGAAGCTTTGACGGGGTAACACTTGCCACTCTTTCAAAAAACGATGATAAGTCTGACGCTCCGAGAATTATTGCGGAGGCAATAGCGCCTCTGTGCTATGCCGCATCTCCCGAGCTCATCTCGATTTTTATTGAGGATTTCGGGGAGAGTGACTACGAAAAAACGATAAAAGAGGAGTTTTTGAAGCTTAATATAAATACTGATATCGAAATAGAATCCGACCTTTTGACAGCCTCTCGCGGAGTTGCGGAGAGGATTATTGATAATTGGTTTTCCGAATATTGGACGAAGGGCTTTCCCAATCTTCGTCAAGAATAATAATTTGGAAAAGAACGCATAATTTTTCATATCTAAAATAACCTTTTTTGCACAAAATATATTCAAGCAACGGAGGTGTTATTTTAGATGATTAAGGAAAATAAAGGTCTGATTTTCAAAATAATAAAAATAGCCTGCATCGTTGTGGCGCTTTGCGTCATAGTTGCAGGCTTTGCTTTTTTTCGCGGGGAGAGGAGCAAGGAGAGGGATATTCAAGCTTATCAGCGAGGGGTGGCGCTTATTGAGAGTGTCGAGGAGCTTGAGGCTCTTCTTCGTAGCTGTGATTTTTTGATTTCTTCATTTGGAAGGGGATATGTAGCCGATTCCCTGACTATGCTTTCGAGAGGAATATCACACGCAGAAAATGCGGGCGAGGCTTTGGGAAATCTCGGCTTGTCTTACGGGAAAGAAAGCAGTCTTCCTAATTTTTGTAGGGCATTCCGAGGATATCTGGAGGAGCTTCAGGCCTCCTTTACAAGGGAATATACGAATATTGATTTCAAAATATCCGAGAGCGAGCTTGTCTCTCTTTCTCTTTTTGTTGATTGCATGAGAAAAATAAACAGTGAGATTCAGCAGATTCAAAAGAAAATTGTCGATGACGAAAATGCTGTAAAGGATTTTTTTGATGTTGCTGAGGATATTATTAAGAGTGCTGATTTTGGCGTAATATGGGAGGAGCTTGGCTATTCTCCTATCGAGCTTTCGGGAAAATTCGCTATTATTTCGTCCTGCAAAAGCAAGGTGACGGAGGAGGACGCACAAAAGAGTGCAAAGACACATCTTGGTAAGAACGTGACGCTCAAGGGCGAAAAAATATCCTCAAGGGAGGGAGGAGAGATCCCGACAGCCTTCGTATATAGCTGCAGTAACACCTCGGCAATTATTTCAGAGAACGGGGGATTTTTGCTTCACCTGACCTTTGACACGAAAGGGGGACAGACCGACAAAAGGATATCCTGGGACACGGCACTCTCGGTTGCTATAAGGAAGCTGGAGGAGCTTCAGCTCACAAGGCTTATAAAGCTTTGTCAGAAGGAAGAGGAGAATAGATTTCTGTTTGTTTTTGCTCCTATGACCGAGAATGGAGTTTTGTGCCTTGACGAAAAAATAATTATAGGTGTCACGAACGATACGGGTCGGGTCTGTCTTATCGACGCACTTGAATATTATAAAAATCACCAAAAGGATATAAGCACGGGCGAGATTTTGGACGCTCGGAAAATAATGTCAGAATATTCTCTTACAGTGACTCCCGCGCTTTGCAAAATAGAGAGCGGCGGCAAAAAATATCTTTGCTATAAAATTTCGGGAGGCGATACGCCTCCCGAGGAAAGAGATATTTACTCTGTTCTTGAGCTGCGTGACGGAGTTTATATAAACGCCGTAACGGGCAAGACCATCCTTATTTCATAAGGGGGTATAGCTCTTTGACGCTTTTTTTGAGGAGCCTATTCGCTGTCCCATTTTGACAAGCACCTCGTATCCATTATCGGTTGCCTCGAAAAGCTCGTTTGGAATTTCTGCCTTACCCGCTTCAATAAGCAAGACTATTGTAGAGCCGCCGTATAAAAACAAGCCCTTTTCCTCTCCGCGAGAGAAGGTGTGGGAGGCGTGGTGATTCTTGATTTTTCCGACAAGCATAGCACCAACCTCGATCTGAGTGACAAACCCGAGATTTTCTGTTTCCATAACGGTATATTCACGGCAGTTTTCGCAAAAAACGGGGTATTTTTGGAGTGCGATCGGGCGAACCGTGTGAAGCCTTCCCGAAATAAAGGAATTATCCCCCTTACGTCCGTTATCTATATAACAGTAACGGTGATAGTTTTCAACGCAAAGGCGGAAAACGAGGCAGATGCCGTTCCTATATCGGTCAGAAAGCTCCTTGTTACAAAGAAGAGAGTCTATACTGTATTGGCTCTGCTTTATAGGGAGAACAAGACCTTCCGTTATACGATAGACGCTCAGTCGCCCGTCGCAGGGGGAGATGAGTGCCTCCGAGCTGTAATCGATCGGACGCGCCCCGTCTTGTAGCTCTCGTGCAAAGCAATCGTTAAAGCAACGAAGATTATCAAGCTTATATTCGTCCGAGGTGATGCCGTTTCGTCTTATGAATTTTTTTGTCAAAGGCTTTGATAGCGGACTATCCAGAACCCTTCCCGCAAGAGCCGACAACCATCTTGCCGAAAGAAGAGACAGGACAGCTCTGCCAATGACGGTTTGATACAAAAAACGAAGTCCGGCACTATCGCCGGAGATCGCTTCTTTTTTGAATTGCTCTGTCATATTTATCTTCCTTTGATAACAAGCATAATTATAAATTCTACAATGCCGATACCAACCATTCCGAGAATTGCGCAAAGCCCCGGTTTTTTAACCTTGATGTTTGAGATGAAGGCGATAGCTGTGAGCCCCATAACTACGAAATATGCAAGAGAAAGGTCGATTGTCGGAAGCAAACACTGAATGAGAGCCATAGAGGGGAAAATAATTGCCGCAGACGTGACGGGAAGACCTATATAATATTTTCTTGCTCCGTCCTCTGTTCTCTGCCTTTCCTCCTCGGTTACGTTAAAATATGCGAGACGGATCATTGCCGCGAGGACGTATAAAAGCAAAATGGCAACGGTAATGCCGTATGCTAATTTTCTTTGATCCAAGCTTCCGAAGAACTCTGAGGTATTGAATTTTGCAACCCCGATAGCGCAAGGGAGAACGCCGAATGCGACAAGGTCGGACAGTGAATCCACCTGTATGCCGAATTTGTTTTCTCTCTCGGTGCGGTCTTTTTTCGTTCTTGCAACCTTGCCGTCAAAGGCATCGCAAAGGCCGCAAAAGAGCAGAAAGAAAATGCCGAGATATGGGTGACCGTCTCCGCTGAGCGCAGTGATAACGCCAAGGCTCGCCGAGAGGAGCGACATATAGGTTAAAACCATTGTATAATTATAAAAGCCTATCATTTTTGTTTTCTCCGAGTACTAATAGTGATTTGTAAAAATCTGAATAAAACTGTCAATCCGCACAGAAGTACGCTTATATAGAAAGATATAGTTCTTGCCAACAGGCTGAAATTAACTGCGGTTGCTTCACCTGTGAGGTGAGAAAAACCGTCAGAAAGCAAATAATCGGTAACCCCCATAGCACCGGGTATTGGGATTGTGTTAGCGCCGACAAACACCATTCCTTGGGTGCACCAGACGTGACCCAGATGTGACGGAGCACCGCCCGTTGCAAGAAAGGTGAAAATGAAAACCAAAACCAAGGCGGCTCGCTGAAGAAGGTTTAATATAAACGCCTCAAAAAGCACGCGCTTTTTACCGCTGATCATAGCGACTGCCGACCGATAGGATTCGATGGTTTTTTGAAGCTTTTCTTTTTTCTTATCCGCCGATCGAATAAGGTGCAGCTTCTGAAGAATGGAATAGATGCCACAGCCTAAACGAAAAAGGATGTCGTCCTTTTTAAGTATCATCAGAAAAATAAAAATCAAAATCAACTGAAGGATAATTCCCACGATTATGAGTAGCTTTGAAAGCGTTGAAAACTGAACGAACAACTCAAAGCCGAAAAGAAGACCAACAAGACCAAAGGTGAGGGTTGTCAGAGTGTACATAACCAGATTCACGATGAGAGCAACCGTCGTAATGGGTGCTGGAATACCGTCCTTTATCATAAAGAACGCACTTGCAGGTTGACCGCCCGTGGCGGACGGAGTTATGGCGGAAAAATAGATATCCGCCGCAGAATAGACAAAGCCTTTTCCTTGTGAGCGTTTATATCCCAAAGAAGCGGCTATACGGAGAAGTGCAGCACCTTCAAAGAAGACGTAAGCCAAAACCGAAAGGAATGCCGGCAAGAGATACGGATTCATAGAGGCTTTTGTAAAGAGTATAAATTCCGAAAATGAAAAATCATCGTTTCCGCCGACAACTATGAGCACGGAAAGAACGGCAATTAGAATAAATATGAAATTAAGAATAAGATTTTTTCGCGGCGGCTTCTTTTTGCCGAGCGAGTTAAGGTCTTTATTCATAGGCGTACCTTCCGAGATTGTTTTTTATGTCCTGCGAGTAAACACCGAGCGTAATTTAGAGTCGATGCCTGTCAGCTTTACGATAAGCAAACCTGCCTCAAACACTAAAATTCCGGCAGGGATATCCAAAACCACGTGCTGCTTTACGAAAACTGTTGACAAAAACACTGCTACCGAAAAGAAAAGGGTGATTATCTTATACCAAGAGGGTAATTTTTTCATTGAAAGAGATGCTCTGAAGCAGACCCAGCTCTCAAGGCAATGGATAGACGGCAACAGATTGGTAGGCTCGTCGACCGTGTACAAAAAAGAAACAATACTGCCGAAGAGTCCTTCGCCGGGAGCGGGACGTATAAGAGTCGTCGGGAAGGCGAGGAACAGAATAAGGCAGAATATTTTTGAGATGGAAACCGCCGTTGCATATCTGTAACAAACCTCCGCACTCTCGCGGGCGATAAATATGTAACTGATGCCCCACTGAAGATATGCAAGAAAGTAAAATATGATAAAAAACTCAACGAGCGGAATTTTACCGTCAAGAGCTACCGAGATATTATAATGATAGGCTTCCTTGGCAAAGATAAATCCGCCGTAATACGCAATCATATTAAATACAAAAACCGCAATAAGCGGCAAAACAGCATATTTTGGAATAATTTTAGTTGGTTTCATAATCCGTCCTAAAAATTAAATTCTATTATACTTATTATAATCACAAATCACTTTTTTGTCAATAGAGACCTTCGAATTTTGAGCCTTTTCCACAAAAAGGAAGGATTTTTTGCAAATAACGGTGTGACGGGACGTAGACTAATGAGCGTTCTTTGAAAATTGTTCAAATAATACAAAAAACGGCAAGATACACCCCATTATATATTATGTATTATTGTTATTGACAAATTTTTCAAAGTAATATATAATTATATATGTGAACCTGAATATTTTAAGAAAGAGGGGTGTAGGCAAAGGGGCCTGCACAAAAAAAGAATGGAAGCTTTTATCTTGAATTTACTTAAACTGTTACTCGGACTTGCGTTTTTTATGTTCGGAATGAACGTAATGTCGTCAAACCTTGAAAAGCTGTCGGGCGGTAAGCTTGAGCAGCTTCTCAAAAAGGCTACGTCGAATCCGTTTGTCAGCCTGGCGCTTGGCGCAATTATAACGATTGCGGTTCAGTCGTCCTCGGCGGTGACGGTAATGCTCGTTGGTCTTGTAAACTCGGGCATTATGCAGTTCAGTCAGACGCTTTTCGTAATCTTCGGTGCTAATATAGGCACAACTCTTACAGCCTGGATTCTCGGTATGTCCAGTCTTGATGGCTCATTCTATGTTCAGCTTATGAAGCCGGTTAACTTCTCTTGTATTATTGCTTTTATAGGCGTTATTCTTCTGATGTTCGCAAAGAAGGATAAGAGCAAGACGATAGGAACTATATTTATCGGCTTTGCCGTTCTTATGTACGGAATGGATTTTATGTCAAAGGCAGTAAGCCCTCTGGCAGACGTTCCCGAATTCCAGAATATTCTTGCAAGCTTCAGAAATCCTGTTCTTGCAGTTATCGTTGGTGCCGTGTTTACGGCGATCATTCAAAGCTCGGCGGCGTCTGTCGGTATCCTTCAGGCGTTGGCGCTTACGGGACTTATCAAGTGCGACCTTGCAATTCCGATAGTTATGGGTCAGAATATCGGTACCTGTATTACGGCCGTTATTTCCGCTATCGGCACGAACCCCAAGGCAAAGCGCGTTGCCGCTATGCATACCGAACTGAACGTTATCGGAACTGTTATCTGTCTTGTGATTTTCGAGGTGGTACAGCTCTTCCTGCCCTACGATTTGGCAGAGGTTGAGGCAACGCCCTTCCTTATCGCGCTCTTCCATACGGCTTTCAATATTATAATCACTATCACTCTTATGCCCTTCTCGAAGCAGATCATCAAGCTTACCGAGCTTATCGTTAAGGATAACAGCAAGACGGCTGATATCAAGCCGATAAATCTTGACGAGCGTTTGCTCCGCTCACCGTCTGTTGCGGTTGAGGAGTGTGACGCATATACGCTTAAGATGGCTGAAATTTCATTCAGCACGATAGATACTGCATTCGAGCTTCTTGACGGATATGACGAGGATAAGGCGTCGGTTATAAACGAGCAGGAAAAGATCGTTGACGAATATGAGGACGGACTTGGAACCTATCTCGTTAAGCTTTCCCCCTCATCCGTTTCCGCGACTGACAGCCGCAAAATTTCAAAAATGCTTCACGTTATCGGTAATTTTGAGCGCTTGAGCGACCACGCTGTTAACCTTAAAAAGGTTGCGAAGGAGATCGATGATAAAAAGATCGTTTTCTCGGATGAGGCTAACCGTGAAATTGAGGTGCTTGTTGGTGCTGTGAAGGAGATCATTCATATTACGTCCGAGGCTTATTCTAAAACAGACGTTACTCTTGCTGCAAAGGTTGAGCCGCTTGAGCAGGTTATCGACAATATTATTGCCGAAATCAGAGCAAACCATATCGTAAGACTCCGTCAGGGCGTTTGCACGATTGAGCTTGGCTTCGTTCTTTCTGATCTGCTTACAAATCTTGAGCGTATTTCCGACCACTGCTCAAACGTAGGCGTTGCGATTATAGAAACCGCACACGACTCGTTCGACACGCATAACTATCTGAATGAGGTTAAGCACGGAAATCTTGAGTTCGACGAAATCTATAAGCATTTTAACGAAAAGTATTCTATTGTGAATCTTTAATACAAATTTGAGGTGATTTTTATCACCTCAAATTTGTGTTTATGAACAATGGTTATGACTAATAATGCAAAAAAGATGTATAAATGAATAAATATTCATAAAACAAGCGTGACAACCCGTGGATATGCACAAAAAGACGATATATCTTTTGTTGGCCGATGTGCAAAATGTAGAAAGTTGATAAAAACGAGAAAAAATACTTGCATAAAAATGTATTTTGTGATACAATTTATACACAATCAAACGTGCTCCCAAAGGGTGCCGTAAAATATACGTATAATAATTTTGGAGGATATAACCATGAGCGAAAAGAAAGTTAAAAAGGTAGTACTTGCATATTCAGGCGGTCTTGATACGTCAATTATTATTCCGTGGCTGAAGGAAAACTACGGCGATCCCGAAATTATCGCAGTATCGGGTAACGTAGGTCAGGCAGACGAGCTTGAGGGCCTTGAGGAAAAGGCTATTAAAACAGGTGCGTCAAAGCTTTACATCGAGGATTTGACAGAAGAATTTGTAAACGATATCGTAATCCCCTCTGTTCAGGCGGGCGCAAAATACGAGGATTATCTTCTCGGAACAGCTCTTGCACGTCCTATTATCGGAAAGAGACTTGCCGAGATCGCAATAAAGGAAGGCGCTGATGCAATCTGTCACGGCTGCACGGGTAAGGGAAACGACCAGGTTCGCTTCGAGCTTGCAATAAAGGCGTTTGCTCCGGGTATGAAGATCATCGCTCCTTGGCGTGAATGGAATATCAAGTCGCGCGAGGAGGAAATCGAGTATGCCGAGGCACACAATGTTCCGCTCAAGATCAACCGCGAAACAAACTATTCAAAGGATAAGAATATGTGGCATCTCTCTCACGAGGGTCTTGACCTTGAGGATGCAGGAAACGAGCCTCTTTACGATAAGGAGGGCTTCCTTGAGATGAGCGTTTCTCCTATGCAGGCTCCCGAGACTCCTACATACGTAGAGCTTGACTTTGAGGCAGGCGTTCCCACAGCTATCGACGGCGTGAAGATGAGCGCAAAGGAAATCATTTTGAAGCTTAATGAGGTTGGCGGTGCTAACGGTATAGGTCTTCTTGACATCGTTGAGAACCGTCTTGTAGGTATGAAGTGCCGTGGCGTTTACGAGACTCCCGGCGGAGCAATTCTCTATTTTGCTCACAACTATCTTGAAACACTTTGTCTTGATAAGATGACTATGCACAAGAAGCAGGAGCTTGCAATTACGTTTGCAGACCTCGTTTACAACGGTCAGTGGTACACACCTCTCCGTGAGGCGCTCTCAGCCTTCGTTTCAAAGACACAGGAGCACGTTACAGGTAAAGTAAGAATCAAGCTTTACAAGGGTAATATGATAAAGGCAGGCGCTTGGAGTGATTGGTCGCTCTATTCAGAGGAGATCGCAACCTTTGGCGAGGACCACGTTTACGATCAGAAGGATTCCAAGGGATTCATCAATCTCTGGGGACTCCCGATTTCCGTTCAGGCACAGGTTAACGAGAAGAATAAGAATAAGTAAAGATATATCGAAAGGAAAACCCTATGGCAAAGATGTGGGCAGGGCGCTTCGAGAAGGCGCTTGACAGGAAGGCGGACGATTTTAATTCCTCAATTCATTTTGATTCAAGAATGTATAAGCAGGATATACGCGGCTCAATGGCACACGCGGCAATGCTTTCCGCAAAGGGGATTATAAGCGAGGCGGATTCGGATCTCATAATTGCGGAGCTTGAAAAAATTCTTGCCGACCTTCATAGTGGTGCGCTCTCTGTTGATTTTGAAGCAGAGGACATTCATATGTTCGTTGAGGCAGAGCTTACAAAGCGTATCGGCGACACGGGAAAGAGACTCCACACCGCAAGAAGCAGAAACGATCAGGTGGCGCTTGATATTCGTCTTTATCTTCGCGATGAGGCTGATGAGATTATCTCTATGCTCAAGGAACTTATCTCGGTAATTTGCGAGAGGGCGAAGGAAAACGCGGACGCTATCCTTCCCGGATACACTCATCTGCAAAGAGCACAGCCCATAACCTTTGCTCATCATCTGATGGCGTACGCCATGATGTTCTGCCGTGATATCACGAGAATTAAGGACGCTGTGAAGAGAATGAATCTTTCTCCTCTCGGCTCTTGCGCTCTCGCCGGAACAACCTATGATACGGACAGATATATGGTTGCGAAGAGTCTTGGCTTTGACGGTATTACGCTCAACAGTATTGACGGAGTTTCGGACAGAGACTTTGGAATCGAGCTTCTCTCCGCATTTGCCACGGTTATGATGCATCTCTCACGCTTCTCGGAGGAGGTTATTCTCTGGTCGAGCTGGGAATTCAAATTTATCGAGCTTGACGATTCATATACGACAGGCTCAAGCATTATGCCGCAGAAGAAGAACCCCGATATTGCCGAGCTTGTTCGCGGAAAGACGGGCAGAGTTTACGGCGATCTTATGGCGCTCTTAACCGTGCTCAAGGGTATTCCGCTTGCGTACAACAAGGATATGCAGGAGGACAAAGAGGCGATTTTTGATGCGGTTGACACGGTAAAGCAGTGCTTGACTGTATTCCCTCCTATGCTTGCGGGAATGAAGGTTCTGCGCGAGAATATGTACCGCGCGGCACAAAAGGGTTTTATCAATGCGACAGATCTTGCGGACTATCTTACGAAAAAGGGTATGCCCTTCAGAAGTGCGTATAAAATTTCGGGTCAGGCGGTTGCACTTTGCATAAAGGAAAATACAGTTCTTGACGAGCTGCCTTTGTCTGAATATAAAAAGTTCAGCGAGCTGTTTGATGAGGACGTATATTCTGCCATCGACCTTCACACCTGTGTTGAAAGCAGAATTTCCGCAGGAGGAACGGGTGCGGCTTCGCTTGATATGCAGATAGGGTACGTAACGGAGTTTTTGGAAAAATGAAAAAGATATTTATAGACGGAAAAGCAGGCACGACGGGACTTCGTATATACGAAAGACTCGGAGAGAGAGACGGACGTGATATTGTGCTTCTCACTCTTCCCGAGGAAAAACGCAAGGACCCCGAGGCGCGCCGTGCGATACTTAACGAGGCGGACATCGTATTTCTCTGCCTTCCCGATGACGCGGCAAGAGAGGCAGTATCTATGATTGATAATCAGGATACCGTCGTGCTTGACACCTCAACGGCACACAGAACGAATCCCGAATGGACGTACGGCTTTCCCGAGCTGTCCTCGGAAAATGAAAATAAAATTGCAAATTCAAAGAGAATTGCGGTTCCCGGCTGTCACGCAAGCGGCTTTATCGCACTTGTAAAGCCTCTTATTGACGCAGGTATTTTGCCAAAGAGTGCAAAGCTTGCCTGCCATTCGATAACAGGCTATAGCGGCGGCGGAAAAAAGATGATCGAGGAGTATGAATCGGCAGAGGCAGAGAGCCGTCTGTCAGCTCCGCGTCAGTATGGACTGTCGCAATCTCATAAGCACCTGCCCGAGATGAAGGCGGTTACGGGACTTCTAAACGAGCCTGTTTTTTGCCCTATCGTTGCAAATTTTTATAGCGGTATGGAGGTGACGGTGCCGATTTTTGCCTCCGAGCTTCAGAACGGTGCTACAATTGACGATATAAAGGATATTTACAGAAAGAAATATAACGGCGAGATCGTAAAATTCAAGGAGGGGGACGACGGCGACGGAATGCTGTCAGCCGTTACTCTTGGCGGTCGCGATTCTATGGAGATTTCGGTTTTTGGCGGAGATGAGAGAATTATTCTCGTTGCAAGATACGATAATCTCGGAAAGGGTGCGTCGGGTGCTGCGGTCGAATGCCTTAATATTGTTTTAGGTGAAGAAAAAACCAAGGGCTTGTCAATATAAAATAATTTTGATTTTTACGGTGATCTCCCCGAGCTCACCGTAAAATCTGATATAAGCTGAAATTTATACATCAATATACAGGAGAACAAAATGAAGATCATAAACGGCGGAGTTTGTGCCGCAAAGGGATTTACTGCAAACGGAATTCATTGTGGTATTCGTAAAAACAGAACGAAAAGAGATTTGGCGCTTATATATAGCGAGGTGAAGGCCTCCTGTGCCGCTGTTTATACAACTAATTTAGTTAAGGGCGCACCGCTTATCGTTACAAAAAAGCATCTTGAGAACGGGTACGCACAGGCAGTTGTCTGCAACAGCGGAAATGCAAACACCTGTAATGCAAACGGAATCGAGATCGCAGAGCAGATGAGCGAGATTACGGCAAAGGCTCTCGGAATCTCCCCCGACGATATCGTCGTTGCGTCAACCGGTGTGATCGGTCTTCCTCTTGAGATAGCTCCGATTGAGAAGGGGATGCCTTCTCTTTGCGAGGGACTTGGCGATCACAGTGATTTGGCCGCAGAGGGAATTATGACGACCGATACGAGAATGAAAGAGGTTGCGGTTGAATTTGAGATCGGAGGCAAGACTTGCAAAATAGGCGGTATTGCCAAGGGCTCGGGAATGATTCATCCCAATATGGCAACGATGCTCGTGTTTATCACAACAGACTGTAAAATTTCTCCTGAAATGCTTGGAAGAGCGCTTTCATCCGATATCAAGAATACGTTTAATATGGTAAGCGTTGACGGTGATACGTCAACTAACGATATGGTAACGGTTCTTGCCAACGGTATGGCTGAAAACCCCGAAATCACAAGCGACGGCGAGGATTTTGCCGAGTTTATGAAGGCTCTTAACACAGTAACCGTTTACCTTTGCAAGAAGATTGCAGGCGACGGCGAGGGTGCTACAAAAATGCTTGAATGCTGTGTCAGTGGAGCAAAGGACGACGCGAATGCAAAGATAATTGCAAAGAGCGTTATCTGCTCGTCGCTCACAAAGGCGGCTATGTTTGGCGCTGACGCGAACTGGGGCCGTGTGCTTTGTGCTATCGGGTATAGTGGTGCTGGGGTTGACGTTGGTGGCGTTGACGTGTATTTCAAATCTGACGCAGGTGAAATTCTCGTATGCCAAAACGGTGCAGGCGTTGAATTCTCCGAGGAAAAGGCAAAGGAAATTCTTCTCCGCGAGGAAATTACTATCAGAATTGATTTGCGTGACGGAGACGCGAAGGCTATTGCCTGGGGCTGCGACCTGACCTACGACTATGTAAAAATCAACGGCGATTACCGTACTTAATTTGAGGTGTAAATATGAATATTTCTAATGCAGACCGCGCAAGCATACTCGTTCAGGCGCTTCCTTATATTCAGAAGTACAGCGGAAAGATTCTCGTTGTAAAATACGGCGGAAACGCGATGATTAACGAGATTTTGAAGGACTCTGTAGTACACGATATTGTTTTGCTTAACCTTATCGGGGTCAAGGTCGTTTTAGTACACGGCGGCGGGCCTGAAATTACCGATATGCTCGCGAGAGTCGGTAAGGAAACGCAGTTCGTTGACGGACTTCGCGTAACAGACAAGGAAACCGTTGATATTGCACAGATGGTGCTTGCAGGAAAAATAAATAAGACGCTTGTAAATCTTATCGAATGCTGCGGCGGCCGTGCGGTTGGACTTTCGGGTCTTGACGGACATATGATCGAGGCCGAGATGAAGGACGAGCGACTCGGCTACGTCGGCAAGATTACGAATATCAACCCCGAGGTTATTATTGACCTGCTTGAGAGGGGCTATATTCCGGTCGTTTCGACTCTTGGCTGTGACAAGGACGGCAATGTTTACAATATTAATGCTGACACGGCGGCGGCAAAGATCGCGGCAGCGCTTGGAGCTGAAAGTCTTATTTCTCTCACTGACATCGCGGGAATACTTCGCGATAAGGATGATTCGTCAACTCTTATTTCTCATATTACGATTGAGGAAACCAAGAAGCTTATGGATGAGGGAGTTATCGTCGGTGGAATGATTCCGAAGGTTGAATGCTGCACGAACGCTATTCGCGACGGTGTGAAAAAGGTGTTTATAATTGACGGAAGAGTTCCTCATTCTATCCTTATTGAAACGCTTACCGATGAGGGTATCGGAACGATGTTCAGCGAGAAATAAAGGTAATAATTATGAAAGATATATTTTCTATTGATAAAGAGTATATAGCTCCTACGTACGCTCGTTTTCCTTTATATATCACAAAGGGAAAGGGCTCGCTGGTTTATGATGATGCCGGCAAGGAATATATAGATATGGGTACGGGAATTGCCGTTAACACGTTTGGCTTCTCGGATGACGAATGGGTGGGCGCTGTAACCGCGCAGTTAAATACACTTCAGCATACCTCAAATCTTTATTATTCCGAGCCTTGTGCTATCCTTGCGAAAATGCTTTGCGAGAGAACGGGAATAAAGAAGGTGTTTTTCTCGAATTCGGGTGCTGAGGCAAACGAGTGTGCTATCAAGGCTGCGAGAAAATACGGAACAGAGAAAAAGGGAATTGAATTCCCGAAGATTATAACCTTAAACAACAGCTTTCACGGCAGAACGATAACTACTCTTGCCGCAACGGGTCAGGAAGGATTTCATAAGGACTTTTTGCCTCTGACAGAGGGCTTTGTTTACTGTGAGCCGACGATTGACGAGATAAATGCGGCTCTTTCCAACGACACGGCGGCAATTATGTTTGAGATCGTTCGCGGAGAGGGCGGAGTTCTTCCTCTTGAGCCGGAGTTTGTTGCAGAGCTTGTGAGAATTGCAAGGGAAAAGGATATTCTTCTCATTTGCGACGAGGTTCAGTGCGGAAACGGCAGAAGCGGTAAGCTTTATGGATATATGCACTACGGATTTACCCCCGATATTATAAGCACGGCAAAGGGACTTGCAGGAGGACTTCCTCTTGGTGCAACTATGCTTGGTGAGAAGGTGAGCGATATTTTCGTTCCCGGAAATCACGGCTCAACCTTTGGCGGCAACCCAGTTTGCTCTGCCGGTGCTATCAATATTCTCAGCCGTCTTGACGATTCTCTTATGGATGAGGTTGCGAAAAAATCAAAGTATATTATAGATGAGCTCACTGGCTCTTCGGGTGTTGAGAGCGTTACAGGCCTCGGACTTATGCTCGGCATAAAAACGGTAAAGCCTGCAAAAGAGGTCGTTGCGAAATGTATGGAAAGAGGCGTCCTCGTGCTTACGGCAAAGGATAAGGTTCGACTTCTTCCGGCGCTAAATATCCCATTCGAGCTTCTTATGAGGGCAATTGAAACAATAAAAACAGTTTGTGAGGAATAAAAATGAGTTTAGGATTGAAGGGTAAAGATTTTTTGAAGCTTCTTGACTTCACCTTGGCCGAAATTGAGGGACTTATAGACCTTGCGGCAGAGCTGAAGGCGAAAAAGAAGAACGGTATTGCACATAAAATCTGCGACGGCAAGAATATTGCCTTGATTTTTGAAAAGACAAGCACAAGAACCCGTTGCAGCTTTGAGGTTGCGGCAAGGGATCTTGGTATGGGAGTTACCTATCTTGATCCGACAGGCTCACAGATAGGGAAAAAGGAGAGTATTGCCGATACGGCACGCGTTCTTTCCTCGATTTATGACGGCATTGAATACCGCGGATTTGGTCAGAATATCGTTGAGGAGCTTGCAAAATATTCGTCGGTGCCCGTTTGGAACGGCCTTACAAACGAGTTCCACCCGACGCAGATTTTAGCGGATTTCCTTACGATTCGCGAAAAATTCGGCCGCTTAAAGGGAATTAACTTTGTATATATGGGCGATGCCAGATACAATATGGGCAATTCTCTTATGGTTGGCTGTGCAAAAATGGGACTTAATTTTACAGCCTGCTGTCCCAAAAAGTATTTCCCCGATGCGTCGCTTATCGCAGAATGTGAGAAGGCGGCAGAGATCAGCGGAGCAACTCTCAGATTTGAAGAGGATGTAGCTGCGGCTGTTTCGGGCGCTGACGTTATTTACACAGACGTTTGGGTGTCAATGGGCGAGCCTCTTGAGGTTTGGCAGGAGAGAATCGACGATCTTGCACCTTATCAGGTAAATGCCGAGGTGATGGCGAAGACGGGCAAGGCTGATACGATATTTATGCACTGTCTCCCCTCATATCACGATCTGAAAACGCAGGTTGGCAAGGATATGGGCGAGCGCTTCGGACGTGACGCGATGGAAGTGACGGACGAGGTCTTTGAGAGCTCGCAGTCGGTAGTATTTGACGAGGCTGAAAACAGAATGCATACGATAAAAGCCGTTATGGCGGCAACGCTTACCAATATTTAATTAAATAAATGGATAACCGCTTCTGTGTGTGCAGAGGCGGTTATTACTTTGGTTGCATTATTTTGTTATATAAAGAATATAATAGAGCATTACTGTATGGAGGGATTATGAAAAAAGTATTTACCTTACTAATGCTTATTACTATTTGTTTTTTGCTTTTCTGCTGCGAATCACGCTCGATAAATAATTCTCACTTTTTAGATTACGAAAAATATGGCTTTTCTGCCGATATAACGATAGAGATCGCCTCTCCCGGTTACGTATTTGGCGGAAGGATCGAGGCATCATCTCCCGATACGGCGGGGCGAAGAAGTGCGATTCTTACCTTAACGTATCCCGAGCTGCTCTCGGGAATCGTTGCCAAAACAGACGGGCAGACACAAAGCTTTTCGATAGGGGATTTTTCCTTTGAATATGAAGCAGAGTACGAAATTTCCGAATTTTATTTTTTTGACTTTCTTTCTCTTTTTACCCCGAAAAGTAATATAGCTTCGGCAATTTTGAAGGATGGTGAAAATATAATAATTGCGGAATATTCAAGAGGGGGAGAACACAAGACGGTAGAGATCACCCTCTCCGGAGAGAACGGCTTGCCAACGGCAATAAAAGGAAATCCGCAAGGGACGGACGTCACCCTGCGGATAGAAAATTATCAAGTTATAGTCGATGAAGATTAACTCTCACGTCCGACAAGCTTCAGATATTCCTCATAGGAAATAAGAAGCTTCAGAGCCGAGAGGAGTGCATTTGCCGTCATTCCGTAGGGTAGATCCAGGGACTTTGCAAGAGAGTCGCGCATCTTTGCGCTGTCTGTCCCGCCCGATAGTCCGTCGATATAAAAATCCTTTTTTGATAGCGGATTTTCACGCGAGAGCATAAAAGCATCCTTGCCGTCCTTCAGGTTCTCAATAGAATAAGGGGCAAAAAGCTCACGCAAAAGAGATGCCTCCATTCCTTCAACTCCAAGAAAGCCAGCCTTTGACGGCTCGGCTTTTCTTTTTTCCTTGCCCTTTATCTGCGGAGTGTAGAGCTGGATAAGTCTTTCCTTTGGAATGGCAGAGGTTATATGCGAGCGAATCAGCGTTCCCGCACCGTCGCTGTCTGTTAAAACTATAATTGGCGTTCTTTCCGAGAGGGCTCGGAGAATAGAGAGCGTTTCCGATTTGTTAAAAACGGAAAAGCCGTTGGTTGTGTAAATTCTTCCCTCTATAAGAGAAAGAAGCCTCAGGCGGTCATATTTCCCCTCGACTACGATAGGATAGGGGATTATAAGCTTTTCACAGTTTTCCATATCAGATAAGAGCCTTTATATATTCTGTTGTAGCCGTCGCTACAGCCTCGTCACAAAGAGCGTTGAAATCAAGCTTTTGTTCTTCTGCAAGAACCTTTTGAAGCTCGGGCTTCGTTCTCGGATGACGGGGAGTAAATACGGTGCAGCAGTCCTCAAACGGCTGAATCGACGTTTCATAGGTGTCGATTTTTCTTGCTATCTGAATGATCT